>JAUWSP010000520.1 GCA_030610025.1 Acidobacteriota bacterium
AATTCAACCGTGCCCGCACGCCATCTGCTCCAGGCGCACCGGGCTCGACTTTCAGTTCAACACAGGGTTCTTGCCAGTGATTATAGCAAGTGTCGTCATACCTCCAAAGCGATATACGGCTCGAGCTTGATCGGGGATTCCTAGACAATGAAGCGGACACGACAGGGGGGGACACGATCTCGAATGACCGGCGGGGACACGCGACAGGTACATGTCCCCCATCTCGAGCCCTCGCGCCGGGCCCTGACCCCGAACTGCGGAAGCTCAACTTCCTATTGTGACTACCAACGATAGTGGGCTGGGTGCCCTGGCTCGACTGCGACGAAGTGGCCGATGCAGGTGGCGGTGACCCGCCCCCCGCCAGAGAGAGTGGCCTCTACCCTGACGCGAGGCCCTTCCGAGGAGACTGCCCGGGCAGCAAGGTACACCGGACCAGCCGTCGGAGTCGGACGCTTCATCGTCACATGATAGTCCGCTGTCACCATCGGAGGAGCCGCTTCCAGACCATCCCGGTTGATCATGTGCCAGATCGCGGTCCAATTGCTGTGGCAGTCCAGAAGGGTACCGATGATGCCACCGTTGAGGACGTTGTCGAACGCCTCGTGGTGTGCCTCGGGTGTCCACTCGGCAACCACCTCGGCGTCCGGAGAGTCTCCGGTCGGAAAGCTGCGGATGCGAAGACCCCTTGGATTGGCGGGTCCGCACCCGAAGCACGCGTTGCGAGGCGCGAATCGTTCCTGCAGGCTGAGCTCGTTCTCCATGCTTCGAGGCCCTTTCTCAGTTCGCGACGATGTTGACCAGTCGCCCAGGCACCACGATTACCTTGCGGACCGTCTTGCCTTCGGTGAAACGAAGAGCCCCTTCGCTGGCCAAGGCCATCTCACGGGCTGTCTCGTCGGCGATGTCGACCGGCACCACCAATCGGTCTCTGACCTTGCCATTGACCTGAACCACCAGGGTGACCTCGTCCTCCGCTGCGGCTGCTTCGTCGACCTCGGGCCAGGTACCCGCGTGGACCGAGTAGTCCTTTCCCAGACGCTCCCAGAGCTCCTCCGCGATATGGGGCGCGATGGGAGCCAACATAGGCAGGTAGATGTCACACGCCTCGTCCCAGGCGTCAGTTCCGACCGCTCCGTCGGCACGAGCCTGATGCATCTCGTTCGACAGCTCCATGAGAGCGGCCACGATGGTGTTGAACTCGTAGGTCTCGAAATCCTCGCTGACCTGCCGTAACGTCTGATGCACCTTTCGACGCAGACGGCGCTCCACACCAGGCTTCGCCTCGACTTCTTCGGCCGGCTCCAGCATCAGAGCCCACACTTTCTTGAGCCATCGCCAGGTGCCTTCGATGCCGCGGCTGTTCCAGGGCCCTCCCTGCTCCCAGCGAGCGAAGAACATCATGTAGCTGCGTACCGTATCGGCACCGTAGCGATCGACAAGATCGTCGGGAGAGACCACATTCCCGCGACTCTTGGACATCTTCTCGGAGTCTTCGCCCAGGACAATGCCCTGATTACGAAGCTGGAGCATAGGCTCGGTGCCGCCGACGATCCCCATCGCGTGGCAGGCCTTGTGGAAGAAGCGCGTGTAGATGAGGTGCATCGTCGCGTGCTCGATGCCTCCCGTGTAGCTGTCCACGGGCATCCAGTAGGCGTACTCCTCGGGATCGAAAGGGCCCGCATCGTAGTGTGGGCTCAGATACCTCAAGTGGTACCAGGAAGAACACACGAAGGTGTCCATCGTGTCGGTTTCCCGCTCGGCCGGCGAGCCACATTCAGGGCATGTCGTGTGGCGCCAGGTGGGATGCAACTTCAGCGGACTCTCGCCGGTCGGCGTCCACTCCACGTCCTCGGGCAGCGTGATCGGCAGGTCGGACTCCGGCACCGGGACGGCACCACAGCCATCGCAATAGACCACCGGGATGGGTGCTCCCCAATAGCGTTGACGAGAAATCAGCCAGTCGCGCAGGCGGTAGCGAACGGCCCCTCGACCGGTACCCTTTTCCTCAAGAAACCTGATGGCCGCCGTCACCGCCGCCTCTGCGGGGGTACCCGTGAGCGGCCCGGAGTTGACCATGATGCCCTGATGGGTCGTGGCCGCCTCCATCTCGTCACCGGAGACCGCATCTTCACCAGATGCCTGAATCACCGGTCGGACCTCGAGACCGTACTGCCGCGCGAATTCGAAGTCGCGCTGGTCGTGAGCCGGCACCGCCATGATTGCACCGGTCCCATAGGTCATGAGGACGTAGTCGGCGATCCAGATCGGGATTCTCTCGTCAGTGACCGGGTTGATGGCGTAGGCCCCGGTGAAGACACCCGTCTTCGGTCGATCGGCCGCTTCCCGTTGAATATCGGTCTGGCGCTCTGCCTGAGCCGTGTATTCCTCTACAGCTTGTTTCTGAACCTCCGTCGTGAGCTTGGCCACCAGCGAATGCTCTGGAGCCAGAACCATGAAAGTGGCTCCCCAGAGCGTGTCGGGCCGAGTCGTGAAGACCTCCAAGGGATCACCGCTCTCGGTCTGGAATACGACGTCAGCGCCCTCCGAGCGACCGATCCAATTCTTCTCGAGGAGCTGTACCCTCTCCGGCCAGTCGATCTGGGAGAAGTCGAGTAGCTCATCGGCAAACCGGGTGGTCCGAAAGAACCACTGTTCCAACTCCTTGCGCACGACAGGCGTCTTGCAGCGCTCGCAACGGCGGTCGTCTCCCCAGACCTGCTCCCGCGCCAGAGTGGTGTTGCAGCTCGGGCACCAATCCACGGCGGCCCTGTTTCGGTAGGCCAGGTCCTGCTTCAGTAGCTTGAGAAAGAACCACTGTGTCCAACGGTAGTACTCGGGATCGGCGGATATGGCCTCTCGACGCCAGTCGATCATGGTGCCCATGCGTTTGAACTGGCCACGCATTCGCTCGATGTTCGAGTAGGTCCATTGCCTCGGGTGGATCTTCCGTTGGATGGCTGCGTTCTCGGCTGGCAGCCCAAAG
>JAUWSP010000377.1 GCA_030610025.1 Acidobacteriota bacterium
AAGTCGAACTGATGCAGCGGTTTGGAACCCTCCTCTGTCAGCTCGACCCCGATGGGCTTGGCGATCTCGAAGCCCGAGAGGTCGTGGCAGCCCCAGCAGCCGTATTTTTGAATCGTCTCGAAACCCAGATAGACATCGCGCTCGTCAGAGCTCATCTCCTGAAGAGTCGCAAGGCTCTGCTCGATGGTCTGGGTATTGCGGAGGGACTTCAACACCATCTCGTCGCGAATTTCCTGGTCCGGCTCAGGAAGCTCCAGGCCTTCGAAGGCCGGATCTCGGCTGGACATCAGATAGGCGGTGATGTCGGCAGCCTCTGGATCGGTCAAGCGCAAATCCGGCATGCGGGTATCGGGGGCGTATTTCCTGGGGTCCCTGATCCAGGCGTAGAGCCACCCAGCAGAGACCTTGCTTCCGGTTCGAATCAGATTCGGTCCGTGGAGGCGATTGATCTGCGGGAAGAAGTCGTCGCGTTTCGCCTCTGCGTCCATGAGGTGGCAGCCGGTGCAGCCCACCGTCTCGAAGAGATCCTGGCCCCGCTGGGAATCACCTGGAGGTGGCGACGGATACTCCGGAGATTCCGATTTGTCCCAGAGGTAGGACACCGCCGAAACGATCTCCACCTTCTGTCGCTCCAGATTGAGCTCGGTGGTCGTGTTGTCCTGGAAGAAGAAATGGGGCATCCAGGTTGTCGGTCTGAAATCGCGTGGTGCAGTGATCCACTCGAAAGCCCAACCGGGGTTGGTCTTGCCGGCAACCTTGCTCAGGTTCGGTCCCGGTCGGGGAAGTTCCTGAAACGCCGGGTAATCGATCTTGTGACAAACGAAGCAGCCCATCCTCATGGCCAGCTGTCGCCCCGTGTCCTGGACTTCCGCTCCCGGGGTCCACACCTCTGCCGAATGGCAAGTAAAACACCCGGCTTCCGAATACTCGGCCGGAAAGATGGGGGTCTCCAGGTAGGGCTGGGGCTCCCAATCCCACTTCCGCTGCCAGCTCGCCATCTCCTCCTCGGAGGAGGGGCTATGACCGACGCGGGCGAAATCGGTCGATCGGTCGAGGCCACCATGGCAACCCGAGCAGCCGAAACGGGTGTAGGGATGAGGCGAGCCGGCACCGACGAACAGATCCAACCTGGGATGGGAGCGGAAGGGCTGCTCCCACTCTTCTCCGTCGAATCCGACCCGGTTGGCCGCGACGTGGCAGGTGACACAACGATCCACCCGCTCCACCTTGGTGAAGTTGATGTCGTGATAGAGCCCCGGCAGCATCACCTGCTCGATCTTGAGGTCGGGGTTCATGAAGTCCAGCAAAGGCGCGTTGCGCAGACGGTAGGACAGTGACTTATCCAGATTCGCTGCTCGCTGTTCCAGATTGGCGAAGCCCTCGCCAAGCGCGGCCAATCGGCTTTCGGCCTCCGCCAGGGCCGATTGGCGCTGGTCCAGGGAGTCGCGTGCCAGATCTCGTGA
Organism: Acidobacteriota bacterium; assembly: GCA_030610025.1. Classification (GTDB taxonomy): domain Bacteria; phylum Acidobacteriota; class Thermoanaerobaculia; order Multivoradales; family JAHEKO01; genus JAUVRX01. The sequence goes on from JAUWSP010000377.1 coordinate 1,464, forward strand.
CTCGCTCAGCAATTCGACAGACCTACGATCCTCGAGCCATTGCGCATCGAGCTTGTCCACCTTCTGGCGCGCCCGTTCAGTGGCAGCCGCATCGCCTTCTTGCAAGTCCCGATCGTACTCCCAGCGGGCTGTGTCCAGGAGAGACTTCGTGGTGCGCGAGGCCGAGTCCGCAGCGTAGATCTTCTTCTCCAGCTTGCCGAGGGTCCTCTCCAACTCGCCAATCTCGGTACGGCTCGCGTCGAGCCTCTCCTCCTCCTGGGAGATCTCCTGCTGGACCTGAGCCAACTCGGTCTCGTCGATCTGCTGGCGCTCCGCGTCAGCTTGCTCCAGCAGGGCCTGACGCTCGCGGTCCCGAAAGTCACTCTGCAGCCGTTTCCAGGGCTTGGAGTAGTCGGCCAACACCATCCACAGGGTGACAACGAGGAGCGCCAAGGAGCTGACGCCGAACCACAGGTTCAGACGGCTGAACTCGAAGTGTCGGTCAGGCTTTTTCTGTGGACGACCAGCCATGACTCTAGACGTTGAGGAAGAACTCCTGGATGTGAACGAAGTACTTCAGGTTGAGTGCCCACCTGAAGTACATCTTGATGGGCAACAACATCATCACCAGGAAAAGAGTCAAGCCGATATAGAAACGGGACGGACCCATCTTTTCGTAGTAGCGCTTGAAACCCCTCGTCTTGCTGAGCACCACCGGCAAGACAAAAAGATAGAGGACCAATAGGACGATCCCAAAGATCTCGCGGGGCAGCCAGTGGGAAGGCAAACCGACTCCCAGGACCTTGATCCAGATGATCTCCGAGAGATCCACGTTGACCAGGGGCTCGATCTTCTCCACATCCCAGAACTCGAAAGGTCCGAAAAAGTTCCAGTTCGGCCCCCGCAGGAAGGTACCGATGACGATCATCTGGCACCACAACACGAGAAAGCCGAAGAGGAACAGCACGATCTCCGTCTTGCGCTCCTTGAAGGTGTAGTAGCCGTTACCTTTCGGGTTGGTATCGATATAGGGAATTGCCATCAGTCCCACAACGATGAGACCCGGCAAGACCACGCCGGCCAGCCACGGATCGAAGTAGACCAACATCTCCTGCAGACCCAGGAAGTACCACGGAGCCTTCGAGGGGTTGGGGGCCACCGACGGGTTGGCCGGTTCCTCGAGCGGTGCCTGGAGGACGATCGACCAGACCACCAGGCCGACCATCAGGAGGATCATGCAGATGAACTCGATGAAGACCAGATCGGGCCAGGTAAAGATCTTGTCTTCGACTTCGCTCTTCTCGAAGGTCGGTTCACCTCGCGCGATCAGCTCGTCGTTGCGAATGGCCTTGTACATGGCTAGCCAGAGGAAGAAGCCAACCAGAAAGACCATCATGACGATCGGAACGTTGTCCGGTTTCGCGACGACGCTTCTGAAATTGGGGTCGAACAGGCTAAGGCAGAAGGCGGCTACGCTGGCCACCAGCAGGATGAGGCCGCCGGCTCGCGTCCAAAGCTTCTTGGACCTCAGCAGGGCGAAGAAGACCACCATCGACAGCGTGAACGACCACTTCGGGTAGGACAAGTAGTTGATGAGATCTTTGATCGCTTCCATGATGTTCGTCGGCTCAGACAGGCCCGGAGATACCGCCGTCCTTGCGTACCCGCCAGAAGTGGACTGCGATCAGAAAGGCGGCCACGAAAGGTATGCCGACGCAGTGCAAGACATAGAACCGAATCAGAGTCCCACCACCAATCGTGCGCCCGGCGATCAAGGCGAAGCGGGCATCGCTTCCCACGTGAATCAGCTTCGCTCCCCCGAGCTGCAGCAGCGCTGAGCCTGGCCCCTCGGTGCCGACAAAAGGGGTGGCCCGAGCCATGTTGGAGCCCACGGTGATCGCCCAGATCGCCAGCTGATCCCATGGCAGGAGGTATCCGGTGAACGACAGGAGAAGGGTGAGCACGAGGAGGATCACTCCGACGTTCCAGTTGAATTCGCGTGGCGGCTTGTAGGAACCGGTCATGAAGACCCTGAACATGTGGAGCCACACCGCGATCACCATGAGGTGCGCACCCCAGCGGTGGAGCTCTCGCATGATTCCGAAAGCCGCCGCCTCACGCAGGTCGACCATGTCGAAGTAGGCATACTCGACTGTCGGCCGGTAATAGAACATGAGCAGCAGACCGGTGACCGTTTCGACCAGAAACAGAAAGAACGCCGTCCCACCCATGCACCAGGTATAGCTCATGCGCAGGCCCGATTTCTTCACCTTGATCGGGTGGAGGTGGAGCACCACATTGCCGAGCATGGCGAGCGCCCGCTTCCGGTTGTCGGTGGGAATACCGACCCGGAAGATGGACTTCCAGACCTGTGATTGTGTGACGCTCTTCTGAATCTTCTTGAACATGGCTCTTCAAGTCGGGATCGCGGTCTCAGCTGACCTCGACAAACGACTCGGGATCCTCCCATTGCCCCAGCTCCCA
>JAUWSP010000042.1 GCA_030610025.1 Acidobacteriota bacterium
CCCAGAGGTCGTGCAGGTGGACGATGCCCTCGAGCTCTCCCGCTTCTGTGCAGACAAACAGAGAGGTGATGCGGTTGTCCTCCATGATCTTCAGCGCCGCCGAGGCCAGCTCGTCCCGGTGGATGACCCGCGGCTCCGCTTTCATGCAGTCCTCGGCCGATTTCTCCAGCAAATGAGAGTCCTTTTCCAGGAGGCGGCGCAAGTCGCCGTCCGAGATGCAGCCCATCAGCCGGTTGGAGGCGTCGGTGACCGCGGTGATGCCGAGCTTCTTGCGGGACATCTCGTAGATGGTCTCGCGCATGGGAGTGTCGAGGGCGACCCGCGGCAGATCTTCCCCGGTGTGCATCAGCTGATGCACCTTGAGAAGGCGCTTGCCCAGCTGTCCGCCGGGATGAAGGCGGGCGAAATCTTCCGGCGTGAAGCCCTTGGCTTCCTGGAGAGCCATGGCCAGGGCGTCGCCAAGGGCCAGGGTCGCCGTGGTCGAAGCCGTGGGTGCCAGATCCAGCGGACAGGCTTCCTGGTCGATCGCAACTCGTAGGTGGAGGTCCGCACTTCTGGCAATCGGGCTCTTTCGGCTGGCGGTAATCGCGATCAGGGGAACGCCCAGCCTCTTCAGGATCTCGACCAGCCGCAGAAGCTCCTCTGTAGTGCCGGAGTAGGAAGCGGCCAGGACAACATCTCCTGTTGACAGCATGCCCAAGTCACCGTGAATCGCCTCGGCCGGATGCAGGAACAGAGCGGGTGTTCCGGTCGAGGACAGGGTTGCGGCGAGCTTCTTCATGATGATGCCGCTCTTGCCCATGCCGGTGCAGACGACTCGCCCGCTGGTCTGCCTCAGCAGCTCGACAGCCCGATCGAAGTCCTCGTCCAACTGCTCGACGAGACCGCGAACCGCCGCGGACTCGATCTCGAGCACCTGGCGGGCGATCTGACGCGGCTCTCTCGGCCCTGGCTTGGTCAATTCGGGCTCTCCTCCCCGGAAAGCGCTCGATGGATTGACAGGACCGAAGTCAAAAGCGCTTCCGCCCTGGCTGGGTCCAACTGGGTCGTGCTGTCTGAGCGCGCACGATCCGGCTGGGGGTGCACTTCCAGGTAGAGACCGTCGGCCCCTGCAGCCACTGCGGCCCGGGCCAGGGGCTCGGCAAACTGTCGCTCACCCCCGGTCTCGGCTCCGGCGCCCGGCAGTTGTAGGGAATGGGTGACATCGTAGATCACGGGGATCCCTTCCGCGTGCAGGATCTCGAAGCTCCGCATGTCGACCACCAGATTGTGGTAGCCGAAGCAAACACCCCGTTCGGTGACGCTCACCTTCGAGTTGCCCGTGCTGCGGGCCTTGTCGACTGCGCGGCGCATGTCGTCAGGCGCCATGAACTGTCCCTTCTTGAGGTTGACAGCTCGCCCGGTCTCGGCCGCCGCCAGGATGAGATCGGTCTGCCGACAAAGAAAAGCGGGAATCTGCAGCACTGCGCAAATCTCTGCCGCTTTCGCGCATTGACTGGCCTCGTGAACGTCCGTCAAGACCGGCAATCCGGTCTCGGCCGCCACCTGCTCGAGAACCTCGAGACCTGCCTCGAGGCCGGGCCCCCTGAAGCTCTCGAGGGAGCTGCGATTGGCTTTGTCGAACGAAGCCTTGAAGATCAGCGGCAGGCCGAGTCGGCTACCCACGGCTTGGAGAGTCCGCGCGATCTCGAGCGTCTGCTGGGGCTCCTCTACGACGCAGGGCCCAGCGATGACAGGTAGAGCCGCACCTCCAAGAAGGACTCCTGGTGCTAGCTCGACCGACTCGCTCTTCATGCAAACTCCTGCAGCGCCACCACGTTCTGGCGTTCCCGCACCCGCTCCGGGTCGTTTCGTCGCTCGCTCTCCTCGAGAGCCGCCTTGATGTAGGAAATGAACAACGGATGGGGGTCCGTGGGCTTCGACTTGTACTCGGGATGAAACTGGCAGCCCAGGAACCAGGGGTGATCGTCGAGCTCGACCATCTCGACGAACTTCCCATCGGGGCTCATACCGGCCACCTTGAGGCCACCTTCGACGAGCTGAGGCAGGTATTTCTGATTGACCTCGTATCGATGGCGATGCCGCTCGCTAATCTCTTCGACACCGTAGGTGCTCACTGCCAGGGTGCCCTCCTGGAGGTTGCACGGGTAGGCGCCCAGTCGCATGGTGCCGCCCATCTCCTCGACGCCGAGGAGCTCCCGCAGCTTGTAGATCACGGGATGTCTGGCGTCTTCATCGAACTCCGTCGAGGTGGCGTCCTCGAGTCCGCAGACGTTGCGAGCGTATTCGATGACCATGCACTGCATCCCGAGGCAGATACCAAAGAATGGCACCTTCTGCTCCCTGGCGTACTGGATGGAGCGTATCTTCCCGGTGGTGCCGCGTGGTCCAAAGCCGATGGGAACCAGCAGGCCGTCGACTTCGAACACCTCTCGTGGCCAGTTGCCTGCCTCGATCTCTTCGGCGCTGATGTAGACCAGCTCGACCGAGGCGTCGTTGGCGATACCACCATGCTCCAGGGCCTCGTTGAGACTCTTGTAGGCGTCGGGTAGCTCGACGTACTTGCCGACGATGCCGATGCGGACGTGATGTTTGGGGTTCTTGATGCGGGTGACCAGTTCCTCCCACTGCGACATGTCTCGCTGGGTCTGAGGAAGGTTGAGCATCTCCAGGAGAAGGTCGTCGAAGCCCTCACGGCAGAAGCTCAAGGGGACTTCGTAGATGGTCTCTACATCCTGCGCTGCGATGACCTGGCGGGGCTCGAGATTGCAGAACAGGGCGATCTTCTTCTTGACGTCTTCGGGTAACGGTCGATCGCAGCGGCACAGCAGCGCATCGGCGGTGATGCCGATGGCGCGCAGCTCGCGGACCGAGTGCTGGGTCGGTTTGGTCTTGAGCTCGTCCGAGGTCGCGATGAACGGTACCAGGGTGAGGTGCACGTGGACGGAGTTGGTCTTTCCGAGCTCCAACCGAAGCTGTCGAATGGCTTCCAGAAAGGGCAGTGATTCGATGTCACCGACCGTTCCTCCAATCTCGATGAGCACGACGTCGGCGGTGTCGGCCAGGCGGCGCATGGCATCGATGATCTCGTCGGTGACGTGGGGAATCACCTGGACGGTCTTGCCCAGGTAGTCGCCTCGCCGCTCCTTGTTGATCACCGATTCATAGATCTTGCCAGTGGTGTAGTTGTGGCCCTTGCTGGCCTTCATGTTGGTGAAACGCTCGTAGTGGCCCAGGTCGAGGTCGGTCTCGGCCCCGTCATCGGTGACGAACACCTCGCCGTGCTGGTAGGGAGACATGGTGCCCGGATCCACGTTGACGTAGGGGTCGAACTTCATGATGGTGACCGAGAAGCCTCGGGCCTCCAAAATGGCGCCGACCGAGGCGGCCGCGACTCCCTTTCCGAGGGACGAAAGCACACCGCCGGTTACGAAAATGAACTTGGTTGCCATGCAAGATCCTCTCTTGGTTGCGGCTCGAAGCCTAGTCGGAGGTCGCCGAGCCGCCGCTTGTCAGCAAGGCCTCCACCCGTTGCAGGTCTTCCATTGTATCCACCCCTGCCCAGGCGTGATCCACCAGCATCACGCGAATCGCGATTCCGTTCTCCAGGGCTCGAAGCTGCTCGAGTGACTCAGTGCGCTCGAGCGGCGTAGGTTCCAGCTCTGCCAGACGACGTAAGGCCTCCATCTGATAACCGTAGATTCCTAGATGTCGCAAGGCTGTCGCGGCCTCCGAGTGGCGCGGAAAGGGAATCGGAGAGCGACTGAAGTACAGGGCGTAGCCCCGGCGATCGAGGACGACCTTCACCACGTCGGGGTTCGACTCGTCTTCTGCTCCGGCTTGCGTGGCCAGGGTGACCACCGGGTCGCCGGGGTGCTCGCGCAGGTGAATGGCAATACGATCGATGGCTTCAGGGTCGATGAGTGGCTCGTCGCCCTGGATATTGATGACAGCCGAGTCACCAGGCCACTTCTTTGCAGCCCACGCAATGCGATCGGTACCGCTGGCACAATCGGTGGGTGTCAATTCGCTGCTGCCACCGAAGTTGTCGACGGCTTGAACGATTCGTTCATCGTCGGTGAGAATCACGACTCTGTCGAGCTGGGCCGCCTCGCTCGCTCGCCGATAGACGTGCTCGATCAGCGGACGGCCTGCAACCGAGCGAAGCGGTTTGCCACTCAGCCGGCTGGAGGCATAGCGGGCCGGAATGGCTCCAATGACCACACTTGGAGCGATTGCTGAGAACTCGGGAGCGATTTTTTCGGGGGGCACGTCCCAATGTACTGCGGCCGCCCGGCATGAGTCAATGGTCGTACCCTTCCGCGAATCGTTGGGTCGCTTTGCCTGGAGTACCGGACTGGCGGATTCGATGCTAGATTCGCAGCCGACATGGCGAAAAGCTCTACATCCGAGCCGCAGGGGGGCCAAAGGAAGGTCTGGCGCTGGCTTTTGTCGCTGGTCGTGCTGTTGGTTGCCCTGGTAGGGGCTGAACGGGTCGTTCGGTGGGCGGTCAGGAGTACCTCGCTGCCAACGGGGCAGGCCGAGTGGATCTGGGCTTCCATCGACGAAGGGCAGACCGAGCCGCAGACCTTCTACCTGGTTCGGGACTTCAATCTGGACTTCAGGATCAAAAAGGCTCGACTCCTGTGCCTTGCAGACGAAGAGTATGTCGCCATTGTCAACGGCACGCAGGTGGGAGGTGGAAGGTTCTTCGGCCAGGACGCCCTCGATGAGTACGCTGTCAGAAGGTTTCTGAAGCGGGGCAGGAATCGACTGGTCATCGAGGCGCGCAGCAGCCGGGGTGACGGTGGGCTTCTGCTGAGTCTCGAGGTCGAGGGAGCCGAGAAATCAAAGACCATCGTGAGTGACGGATCCTGGCAGGTCCTGCGTCACCAGGAGCGGGGTCTTGGCCGGGCTCGGGAGACGATCCCCGAAGGTGAGGCGCCGGTGGTCTGGGGGCAGCCGCCGATGGGTCGATGGCCCCTGCCCACGACGGTGAGGAGGCGACCGACCACTCCTGAGTTGCTGATCGGCGCCGAGCCCGGAAGCCCCATCAGAGTCCGCCGGGGAGGGGAGGAGGCGGTTTGGAAGCGGTTCGACCCGGATGTGCCTCACAGCGAAGGGCTCGGGCCGTGGGTGACCTTTGACTGGGGTAGGCCGGTCACCGGCTATCTGGCATTGGAGTATCCAATCGAGCAGTCACCGGTCGCATTGGTCTACCTGGGCGAACAACTGCCAGATCCGACAGTGTCCCGACCGGCGGCAGTTCTGGCAGGATTGGAAGGGGGTTGGCTGTGGAGCGATGCCCTCCCGCAAAGATTCAGATACGCCACGGTCCTGGTGAGAGGAGGCACGGTGACCGGAGCCATGGTCTACCTCACCAACCCTGGAAAGTCAGCGGAACTGATCCCGGCTGATGAGGAAGCGATGGGAGTCTTCGGTTTGCGATCGAAGAATCTACGAACGCCGCTGGAGAACGAATTCCGGCGCGAACTCCATGGCTTCGCGGGCACCACAGGCAGGGAAGATCTCTAGCGTCGAACGAGCTTCTTCCGCATACCCTTCGGCCAGCTCCTGGACTTCCGCGATGGTGCCCTCAGAGTGCACCAGCTCGAGAATCTCTTCTCGTGCGACTGTCTCGAAGCTACCGTCCTCGAGGACCGTTTCGATCAGGCTGCGTCGTTTTTCGTCCAGCCGAGGCAGCAGGAGAATCAACGGCAGCGTCAGCTTGCCCTCGGTCAGATCGGACAGTACCGGCTTGCCGATCTCGCTCTCACGGGCAGTGAAGTCCAGCAGATCGTCGACCAGCTGGAAGCAGATTCCAAGAGCCCGACCATACTTCTCCAGCGCGGCCCCTGCTTCCGGCATCTCGGGTTTCATGAGACTGGGAATCGAACAGGAGGCGGCAAACAGATGGGCTGTCTTGCGTTCGATGATCGAGAAGTACTCCTCGACTCCCAGCTCGGGTGAGCCGAGTCGCTGCTGTGACAGGAGCTCTCCTTCGGTCATTCGGAGAGTCGCATCGCAAAGTCGGCGAATGACTTCGAGATTGTCGTGGCTCAGCGCCATCTTCATCGACGTCGTGTAGAGCCAATCACCCAGTAGGACCGTCAGGCTGTTACCCCATAGCTGATTGGCCGTAGTCTGCCCGCGACGCAGCGTGGCGTGGTCGATGATGTCGTCGTGGATCAGGGTTGCGGTATGGATCAGCTCCACGATGGCCGCGTAGGTGACCTCTTCGTCGCTGTCGCGGTCCAGCAGTTGGGCCGACAGGAGGAGCATGGCAGGCCGGAACCTCTTCCCACCTCCCGTGAAGATGTACTCACCCGTGTTGGTGATGAAGGGTACGTCGGATCGAAGGTGCTCCAGGAACACCTCTTCGGTTGCTGCCAGCTTGTCGGCAACGAGATCCAGAAAGCGCGACACCGGTGGCGCGCTGGCTCTTGCGAGGTTCGATGAGTTGGGGTTCAACATGAGGTGTTCTGCCGGGAGATCAGCTCCCGAATGGCTCTATCGGCTCGAAATGGACGACCTGTTCGAGGACCCCGTCCTTGAATCGATAGGCCTTGCCACTCTGAAAATACCACCATGAGACCTCTTCGTGGTCCGCGGAGACAATTCTATGTACCCGGTCCGGGTTTCCCATCTCCTCGAAGATCCGGCGCTCGTCCTCGGTGTCGATGCTGGTGGAGAAGCCTCGCAGCGTGTCCAGGTAGCGACTGTCGGTGACCGTCACGTTGGTTACGACCGGCGAGCCGCCGCGGATTCGCTTGGAGAGATCGACGCTTTCGAAGATCTGTAGCTTCGCATCGTCTCCGGCCCTTTCCGGAATGCCAACCTGGAGCTCGAAGTGATTGTAGTAGTCGACCCAACGCCATTGGAGGGTGAACTGACCTGACGAATCAGTCTTGGTGCTGACCCTCGTCTGGTCACGCTCCGTGTTCTTCATTTTCGTCACGCTGAAGGCTTTTCTCGAAGCCTCCAGGGCTACCGTCAGATCCGGTATGGGGAGGCCTTCAGCATCGGTCACCGCACCGGCGATCTCGATGAACTCCCCTTCAGGGTAGGGTCCGGCCCAGCTCGAGCTGCCCGTGGCCAACGAGACGAAGCAGAGCAACAGGATCACGCTCGAACGCGGTCTGCAGGCGGCAACTTTGGCTTGTTTCAACAGTGGCTACTCCGCGGGCGCTGTCGATTCGGTTGGCACTAGTGTCCCGTGCGGCCCGGCAATTATACGGAAACGGGGGGTCGTCTCGCATCTCGAGCCGAGATCGGAGCCGCCTATTGCTCCAACCACTCGAGGTTCAGGGGCAGATCGAACGGGGGAGAGCCCGAAGCTGGTCGATATCGGGAGATTTCGAAGCGGGTACGATTCCCTTCGAGGTCCTCGTAGGTCAGGTGCGAGAGGAGGTGCGTCTCCATGTCGAGGACGACCGTTGCCAGCACCAGACTGTGATCGGTCGCGAGGGGTGTGAAGACGATCTGCAGCATCTTCGCGTCCAGTGCCTGGGACTGCACCGAATAGCGCTGCTTGAGATTCTCGATCCGGAGTCGAAGGAAATCGAGGCCGGGCTCGCTGTCGGATTCCAGAACGAATCGACGGCCCTGCGGTTCGCCCTCGTTCCATGTGTAGGCTTCCTGCCCGCAAACCAGATAGGACTTGGGATAGGGCTGTTGGTAGTCCCATCGCAGACAGTCGGGAATAGATAAGTGCAGGACACCGGCTTCCTCGTCGCCGGAGCTGAACCCTGCCGGCAAGAACGTTTGCACGAAATCCGCGCTGACGACCTTGCCGGTGAGCCCGTCCTTGAGTGCCTGTAACTGACCCCAGGGATCGGGCTGGGCAGCGGCCAGATTGGGCGAACCGAGGCCGGCCACGAGAGCTGCCAAGGCCAGCAAGGTGAAGGCCGAGTCTGCTACCTGGAGGGCGAGCCTGTGGATGGCAGTGGTCATCATCAGTGCCGGAAGTGACGCTTGCCGGTAAACAGCATCGCCACCCCCATCTCATCGGCCGCCTCCACCACCTCGGAATCGCGCTTGCTCCCTCCTGGCTGGATTACCGCTGTCACACCAGCTTCGGCGAGGACTTGCAGACCATCGGGGAAGGGAAAGAACGCGTCCGACGCTGCGACGCACCCTTTGGTTGCCACCTGGGCCTTGGAGATGGCCAGGTGACAGGAATCGACGCGACTCATCTGGCCGGCGCCGATACCGACCGTCTGGAAGCGATTTCCCACCACGATGGCGTTCGACTTGACATGTCGCACCACTCTCCAGTTGAAGTCCAGGGCCTCGCGCTCGTCCGCTGTGGGCTGCCGTTTGGTGGGGCAGGTCCAGGCCGCGGAGTCGTCTTCTGCCAGGTCGGGGGTCTGAGCCAGAAACCCGCCGTCAATGGCCCTGAGCTCGACCCTGGATTCGTCGATGGACTGGAGCGGGCAGCGGATGACCCGGAGGTTCTTCTTGTTGCCGAAGACCTGGATGGCTTCGTCGGTGAACTCTGGAGCGATGACGACCTCGATAAAGAGGGATTCCATGGCCTTGGCGGCAGCTCCGTCTAGGGGCCCATTGACAGCCACGATGGAGCCGAAGGCGGACACGGGATCACACTCGAGCGCTTTCTCGTAGGCGGTCTCGACCGACTCGCCACGGCCGACGCCACAGGGGTTGCTGTGCTTCAGAATGCCGACGCACGTCCCTGAGAGGGTTGCGACCAGGCGACGAGCGGCGTCGGCATCCAGGAGGTTGTTGTAGGACAGCTCCTTGCCCTGGAGTTGCTCGAATCCTCCAAAGATCCCACCGCCGCCGAGCACGCTGTAGACCGCCGCAGGTTGATGGGGATTCTCGCCATAACGAGGCTCGAATGCCTTTTCCAGGTCGATGAGGAGATGAGACGTGAAGCCGGATTCGGCATCATCGATCTGCTCCTCCAGCCAGCCGGAGATCGCCGCGTCATAGGCCTGGGTGTGGCGGAAGGCCTTGATCGCCAGTCGCCGGCGGAGGGATTCCGGTACCTGTCCGTCGCCCTCTTCGAAGGCCGCGAGCACCTGCGGATAGTCGTCCGGATCGACGACCACCACGACTCCCGAGTGGTTCTTGGCTGCCGCCCGAATCATGCAGGGGCCGCCGATATCGATCATCTCCACCACTTGAGCGTAGGTCTTGCTGGCGTCGCGAGCCGTCGCCTGGAACGGATAGAGATTCACGACGACCAGGTCGATGGGGGCTATCCCGTGCTCTCTCAACTCGGCCACATGCGCGGCTTTCTCCCGGTCGGCCAGGATGCCACCGTGGAGGCGGGGGTGAAGGGTCTTCACCCGCCCGCCGAGGATCTCTGGAAACCCGGTCACCTCGGACACCGGAGTGACAGGGACGCCGGCCTCCGCCAGGATCTTGAAGGTTCCTCCAGTGGAGAGAATCTCGATGTCGAGCCCGGCGAGTCCCTCGGCGAAGGTCTCGATATTGCTCTTGTCATACACGGAGATGAGCGCGCGCGCCGCTTTCAGCATCCTTGAGGTCCTCTTGGAAAGCTTGTAGGGGGTGACGCCGCTGCTCAGCGATTCTCGCCACCCGGGTTCAGGAGAATGAGTTGGTCCTCGTCCAATGGCAGAAGATTGTTGCTGTCGATGCCGCCGGCCCCGAGCCAAATGTAGCGCAGAATCGAGACGACGTCGCTGACGGCGTGGCTGTAGGCCATCGAGCTGACGCCGAATGCCGTGGAGCGGTCGTCGAAAAGCTCCACCCCATTCGGTGTCCCGATCCTCTTGTACTCCAGGGAGATCAAGGGTCGGATGCGGCGAGATCTCTCCAACGTGGCCCCGATCAAGGTCTCCAGGTCCGTCTTGCTTTCGACCATCCTTCCGGCGCCGTAGAAGACCACAGAAAAGCGGGGAAAGGCCGACTGTACGAAGGCCGGATAGTCGGCCAGGTAGGCCGGACGGGATTCTGCGGTCATGTCGCTGAGCAGAGGGTAATTGGCGGCCGCCATGTAGCTGGCAAGGAAGCCCATCCGAAAGATGATCTCGTCGAAGGAGACGTGTCCTTCAATCGCCTTGATGGCGTTTTGCGCCTCCCTTTCGATGGCCTGCTGGAGAACCTCGGGCGGCAAGGCCAACCCCTGTTTCGTTCCACCGGTTTGCTTGAACGGCGTCAAGACTCCCTCGCGAAAGCGGCTCTTGTGACGCTCCAACTGCCGACCGAGATGGGGAGGGGCGAGAACCAGGGCCTGCTCGGTGATGGCCTCAGTCGTCTCTGGTGACCAGGCCGCGGCGGGGCTCGCGCTCATGGCAAGGATGAGGATCGAGGCTCCGGCGATGGCCCGGGTGGCGACTCTTCGGTTTCCCATGGAGCCCTATTGTAAGCCGGGACTCTTGACTCGGGTAATGCTGTGACGCTATAAAACCGCGCAGGGGCTTGTGGCCCCGTGCCCAGGTAGCTCAGTTGGTAGAGCAGTGGACTGAAAATCCGCGTGTCGGTGGTTCGAATCCGCCCCTGGGCACCATCCTTACCCCGTCACAACAAGCACTTACGGCACCAGAATCCGGGTATCCGGGCTCTGACATGGTCTCGTGGGCACACCGTGGGCATAAGAGGTGTAGGTGTCGGCCGGGCGGTGACAGTCGCCGCCGCCAGTTTATCGGGTCGAAACCTAGGAAGAGTCAGCAGTCGATGGATCCGGAGTCGAGTTCGCCGAATCCGTCCATAACGGGTGGTACAAACACTGGGGGCAGGTCAAATCGGGTCCAGGCCCTCAAATGATGAGGCGGACGCCGCCGAGCTCCGCCAGGCCGTAGAGGAAGTGGTCACCCGGTGAGCCGATGAACATGAAGTTCATCGGTACATCCCACTCCTGCGAGAGCTCGCGAATCAGCTCCGGAGTGAAGACACCCTTGAGAACGA
>JAUWSP010000204.1 GCA_030610025.1 Acidobacteriota bacterium
AGAGGTTCGCTTCCAGGAGTCGGCGACGGTGAAGGCAGGAGAGCAGTCCGTCGTCGTCGACACAGACCTCGGCAGGCTGGGTCTGAGTATCTGCTACGACCTGCGCTTTTCGGGCCTCTACCAGCAGTTGCGAGACAAGGGAGCCGAGATCCTGACCGTCCCCTCGGCGTTTACCCTCACGACTGGAAAGGACCACTGGCAGCCACTCCTCAGGGCGCGAGCGATCGAGAATCAGTGTTGGGTGCTGGCACCGGCGCAATATGGCAAGCACGACGATGTGGGCTTGAGGGAGAGCTATGGGCACGCCATGATCCTCGATCCGTGGGGCCATGTCGTAGCCATGGCGGCCGACGGCCCAGGGCTCGCTCTGGCAGAGGTCGATCTGAGGCAGGTCCAACGCGTCCGCCAGGCCAGTCCAGTGACCGACCACCGCCGACTCTAAAACCGGGGTACGGATCAGACCGCTGGTGTCCCTGGTCATCGGGATCCCCGTTACCGAGACAGTTCGGACTCTCAGTTCAGGATCCGGGTCACAATCCCCTACGCCCCTGCGCCCCTACACCCTTCAATTGCGTTTGACGATCACGAGCGTCTGATCGTCGTCCTGCGGTGCTCCCGCGGTGAAACGATCCGTCGCCGAGCGAATCTGTTGCAGGATCTCCGCTGCCGAGTCCTGTCGGTGGTGGCGGATGACCTCGACTACAGCCTCGGTTCCGAGCTCGTCGCCGGCGGGATTCTTGGCTTCGAAGAAGCCATCCGAAAGGACCGCGAAGAGGTCTCCAGGAGCCAGGTGAACGGGTGCCGGGATCTCGGTCTTCATGATCGGCAAGAGACCGAAGGGGATGGCGTTCGAGCTCAGTACTCGACAGCTGTCCTCAGCCGCGATGTAGTGGAGCAACGGAGCCTGACCGGCGCTGAAGGAGGTCAGTGTCTGACTCGGACCATCGAGTAGCCCGATCCAGGCGGTGATGAATTTTTCCTGAGGCAGGTCTGCATGCAGTTGCTGATTGATCTTCTCGGCGATGCCTGACAGATCGGCACCAACGCGCACGGCCATGCGGATCATGGCGCGAAGCTGCATGACGGAAAGCGCCGGACCGATCCCGTGCCCGGTAGCGTCGGCAAGCAGCAGCACAGCCCGATCGGCCCTACCGTCGGTGAGAGCAAAAGAGCCATCGGGAGCCTCCTGTAGCCCGATAAGGTCGTAGCTGTCGCCACCAGTCTCATCAGCTGGGCGATTCCAGGCGCTCAGGTCGAAGCCGGCGATCTCGGGCAGCCTTTCGGGCAGGGCGCTCTCCTGAATCCGGCGGGCCAGCTGCAGATCGTGCTCGAGCTTGAGCAGGGTCTCGAGGCCCGCTCTCATCTGGTCGTGAGCCGTCGCCAACTGCCTCACCTCGGTGATCCTCGAGGCGATCGGAGGACCGGGCTCCAGATCTCCGGTGCTGATCCGTTCACTCTCATGAACCAGCGCTTCGATGGGTCGGCTGTAACGTTTCGCCATGTTGGCGGCTCGCCAGGTGGCGAGTGCCAGCACGCCCAGCGTGATCGCGATCACCCAGTACCGCTGAGCTTTGAACCGCCCGAGGATGTCGTCTTCGGGAACCGAGACGCCGATGAGGAGCCGCTGATCCGGGGTCAGTTGATAGGGATGGACCTGACCCCACCAGGCCTCGCCCTCGCTCACCATGCGAATGGGCTTCTCCCACTGCTCCTCACTGCTCAGAAGCCTCTCGGAGGCATCGCGTGCGGCCTGGGACCCAAGCTCCCCTGGACGTTTGAGCAAGAGCTCTTCGACCTCGACGAGGTCGTTCGAGCCCCGGGGGTCTCTGGGCACCCCGATCAGGCGGTTGTCTTCGGTCAGGACGAAGACGGATCCGCCTTCGAGCAGCTTGATAGAGCTGGTGAAGCGGGAGATCTCGGTCAGCGAGATATCCATGCCTACGACACTGATTCCGCCAGCCTGGTTCCGGAAAGCGCCGGAGGCGGTGATGCCGGGTTTGCCGGTGCTGAAGAAGAGATAGGGCTCAGTCCATTGGACGCCCGGCAGATCTCCTTGTTGCTCGGCCACCTCGAGCTCCTCGACAGAGCTCGAGTACCAGGGGCGCGTCCGTGGGTCGTACTCGAGGACTTCCTCCCGGCTCGTGAGCTCCGAGCCGTCCCTGTCCCAGTCCTGGAGGAGGGCCTTCTCTCCCCATTCGTCGGGTCGTATCTGTCGAGTAGCCCAACCCTCGTCTGTGGCTCGAAGCGAGAGCTCTCGACCTCGGTCATCGGCGACGAAGACCGCCGAGCTCCAGGGGATCTCCTGCAGCAACGGTGTCATCAGCCGACGTAGCTGTTGCGGATCGTCGATGTCGATGACGCCGCCCCGCCCCCAGGCTCGGAGCCCCTCCACCTGTCGGGTGACCGGCTCGAAGAAACTTCGGAGCTTGACGTCGGTACGCCGGCTGGCCTGTTGGATGAGGGAGCCGGAGAGGTCCATCACAGCCCCTCTGGTTCTGAGTGCCATCATGGTGACGATGGCGGCGCCCAGCAGCAGGACGATGGCCACCAGATTGGTGAGAAGGCTGCGGCGGATCGAGATGTTCTTCGTCAAGCGTTATTCCTCGGGAGACTCGGTCTCTGATGCCCTTACCCTATTGCTACTTCGGCACTCTACCCAGTATTTCAGCGAGAACGCCGATCCCCCGCTCTACGATCTCGGGAGGAGCCGCGGTGTAGCAGACCCGGATATGAGTGGGGTAGGGACCGAAGCTGGGACCTGGAGCCACGAACAATCCCCGGTCGACACAAGCTTCCAGGAAGCCCATCAATCCCCGAGGGTCCAGATGGTCGGCCACGTCCAGGAACAGGAAGGTGCTGCCCTGGGGCCGCGCCACACCCAAAGTGTCGGCCGCCGCATTGCCCAGAGCGCGATATTGCCTGCGCGCCCGCTCCACCCAGGGATCACCCAGGCCCTGAATTGCCTTGAGGGCGGCCAGTTGGGATGCGGTGGGCGTCGAGTAGAAGGTGTGGGTGCTGATCTTGCGGAGTTGAGCCACCGCCGCCTCTGGGCCGACGACGTAGCCGCAGCGATTGCCAGCCATTCCATAAGCCTTGGAGAAGGAGTGCACAGAAAAAGCCCGCTCTGGAGCCATGGGGCGAGTGTAGGCATGCTCGCCCTCGTAGACGTAGTCTTCGTAGACCTCGTCAGCGATCAGCCAGAGGTCGTGCCGGGCGCACCACCCGGCGAGGGATTCGAGCCAGTCCGGAGGGATGACCCGCCCCGTAGGATTGTTCGGTGTGCTGAGGTAGAGGGCCACGGTCCTGTCGGTCAGATACGGGGTGACGATCTCGACGGCGGAGTCCGCCGAGTCGGCCCGATCGATAAATGGGACGGCCACTGGAAGGCCGTGGAACGACTGCACGATGCCGGCGATCAGTGGCCAGTGGGGCGCCAGAATGAGGACCTCGTCTCGAGGCTCGACGAGGGCGCCGATCACGGCTCCGAGGGCGCCGGTGGCGCCGGCAGCTACCAGGACGTTGTCCCGATGGGTGGGGACCCCGGTCCGCTCGACGGTCCGCTCGACGATGGCATCCAGCAGCTCTGGTAGCCCCTGGGGCCTGGAGTAGCGGTGCATGCCTGGATGGTCCCTCACTCGAAGGTCCTCCATGCGTAAGCCCTCTGCCGGCTCCATCCAGGTATCGCCGATGTGCAGTGGATAGACCTCGCCTTCGAGAGCGGACAGCTTGTGGGCCAGGGCCGTGTAGATGGAGCCTTCGATCTGGGCGACCGAAGGAGCGAACCGTGGGAATCGGGGCATGAGTCTGGAGAGCCGGTGGCAATCAGGTTCTGGGGCCAACGGCCCACCGGGCGGTAAAGCGAGCCACCCTGGCGCCGGTCTGGTCTTCCAGGGTGGCCTCCACCTCGTACTCTCTCTGTTCCGCGGTCTCAGGTGTCGGTGCCCGACCCTCTGCGACGATCTCGCCGCGAGCTTTCTTCATGAACTCGATGGTGAAATGTACAGGGATCCCCCTTAGGTGCGGTGGCATGGCCGCCGTCATTGCGAGGCCGCTGGCCAGCTCGCCCAGGTTGGTCATGGCCACGGCATGGATCGAGTCGAAGTGGTTTCTCACGCGGTGCCGATCACCCATCCGCACCTTCGCGTACCCGGCGCTCAACTCCTCGACCCTGGCTTTGATGGTTCCAGAGTACGGCACCTTCCAGCGAAGTGCATAGCTGAACAGGGCTTTTCCGGCCGGCAGGCTACAGGCGCGGTTCCAGAGGGCGAGGAGACTGTTGTTGGGTGTCGTCTCGGTCGCTGGCATTGGGGCTCCGCTCCTTCCTGTCTTGTCTGTGCCGCAATCTACCCTCTGAGTGTCCACTGGATCAACCGTTGCTCATCTGCTGACATCCTGTGTTATAAGGCAGACAGCATGACAGACAGTGGCCTCTACGAACGGGTGTTGGAACAGATCGAGAAGGGAGCCAGCCTGCCCCGACCCAGGCCGCCGCGGGCTTCGGCCTCCGTTGTCCCCTGGCGCGAAACGGCCGAGGGTCTGGAGGTCTACTGGATCCAGCGAGCCGAGAGCCTTCGATTCATGGGAGGTTGGCACGCCTTCCCCGGCGGTGGGTTGTCCCGCCAGGACCCCGAGATCGAATTCACCGGCAGGCCCCAGAGGCTTGCCGAGGCTCCACCCGACGGCGCTCTGCCGGAGGCGGTGCTCGATGGGGTCCTCGACCTGGGTCCGATCGACCCGCCTGGGCTGCTGATCTGTGCCGTGAGAGAGCTCTTCGAGGAGACGGGCCTGATGCTCTGTTCCCCAGACCTCGAGGCGTACGCTGACGACAGTCTGACGAATCAATTGCGCGTCCTTCGTCGAGAGCTGCTATCCAAGGAAACAGACTTCGCCGGCTTGCTTTCAAGCGCCAATCTGTTGCCGGCGGTCTCCGCGCTCGTCTACGCCGGCCGCTGGCTGACACCGCCTCTGGGTCCGGTGCGATTCGACAATCGGTTCTTCCTTCTGAACTGGCAGGGTACACGAGCGGTTCAACCCGAGATCATCGAGGGAGAAGTCGAGTCGGGAGAGTGGGTGCGCCCGGCGGTCGCTCTCGAGAGGTGGAGAGATGGGGAGGTTCTCGCCGCGCCTCCGATTCTCCACATCCTGGAGGTCTTAGATCAGGAAGGCCCAGTTGCTGGTGTCGAGCGCCTGCACCGGCCGGAGGAGCGCAATCTGGGTCCGTACCGGCGAATCGAGTTCCGTCCGGGAGTGCTGCTGTTTCCTCTACGGACTCCGACGCTGCCCCCAGCCTCCTATACCAACGCCTATCTTCTGGGGACTGGTGAGTGCATCCTGGTCGATCCTGGCTCGCCGTTCGAGGAGGAGGTCGGGCGCCTGAGGAGGGGGCTCGAAGCCGCCGAGCACCAACTCGGACGACGGGTTACCGCCATCTGGTTGACGCATCACCACCCGGATCATGTGGGAGGAGTGGAGCCACTTCGCGATGCTCTGAGGGTTCCGGTGCTGGCCCATCCCGCTACCGCGGCGCGGTTGCAGGATCGTGGCTTGAAGGTCGATGGCGAGCTGCTGGAGGATCAACGGATCACCCTGGCGGGCGACCCGCCCGTTGAACTTCGGGTTCTCCACACACCTGGGCATGCGCGTGGGCATCTTTGCTTCCTGCTGGAAAGGGACGGCTCCCTGGTAGCGGGTGACATGGTGGCCGGCTTCGGGACCATCGTCATCGACCCGCCTGAAGGCGACATGAGCGCCTATCTGAAGTCGCTCC
>JAUWSP010000166.1 GCA_030610025.1 Acidobacteriota bacterium
CTGGGTCCAGGACCTCCTCGAGAAAGCTCTCCTCCGCAAGGATCAGTTGCGTGTTGCGAGCCCAACGGTCCTGCGATGAAGTCCCCCTGCCTTCGAGGGGCAAGATGGTGATTGCGTCCGCGCCGCCAGCGATAGCGGAAAAGGCGGCCGTGGTCCCTCGCAGAAGATGGGTCCAGGCTTCAGGTTGCGGCTGTAGTCCGCCCGCTCCGCAAACTGCGTGCAACCAGGGTCGCGAAGGCGATACCACCCCCCGGCTGTGGAGTAGCTGGCTCCATAGCACTCTGGCAGCCCGGAGCTTGGCGATCTCCGGGAAGATCTCGCGGCCCATCGCCAACGTCCAGCCGATCTGCGTTGCCGTCAGGGCTGGATCGAGCCCCTGCGCTACCAGCCGGTCCAAGTAGTGGGCCACGGCCGCAATCCCGACCCCGAGCTCCAGAACGAGATCCGAACCGCCTGGTTCGAGCCGCGGAGACGACACTACGATCGATCGCGAGCTGGGAAATCGGTCGGCGAATCGTCCGACAATCCGCGCCAGCTCGGCCTCTGTTGATGCCGGGACCGGGGATGGCAACGCAGCGTCGACTGGAATCTGGAGGGGGTCAGCCCTCAGCACAACGTAGGATTCACCTCGCTCGCCCTGTCTCTCCACCATCGCTTCCAGTGCTAGAGAGGCCGCTGTTCCGAGGTCACCCTCGACAGAGAACATCCACAGGGTCGGCTCGACTGGTAGACCCTCGGTAGCTGCCCTGAAGTCCCGGAGGCTGGAAACTGTGGAGTCTCCAGCGCCGAGCCTCAGCCAGGCACCCGTTGCCCCACCGGCAAGACCCTCCCGCAGTCGTCGGTTCACTTCGGTCGGGTCGTCGTGACCGTAGAACTGACAGATCTCGCGACTGCGAGCATCCGAGCCACCCGGTGCAGCTCCTCGGGGCCTGGGGAACGATCGCAGCGACTCAGCGAGATCAACCTGCGGGCTTCTGGGTCGGGAGGGATGCTCGGCGGTAAACAGGGGCTCGACCGCGAATCCCTCGGACCCTTGCGACGAGAGGGCGGTACCGAGGTCCGACCCGCTGAGCTCTGATTCAACTCGCCGCCGCCATTCGCCGTAGGAAACTGGAGGGAATCGGTCCCGGGGAGCTCCCATCAGGTGCTTCTTTCCGATCGGATCACATATTCCGCCGATACTGGCCACCGACCTCGTAGAGAGCGTTCGAGATGTCACCAAGGCTGCAGATCTTCCCGACCTCCATGAGGGCTTCGAAAATGTTGCCCTGCCCGACGGCTACCTCTTGCAAGCGCTTCAGTGAGGCTGCTCCCTCAGGCTGGTTGCGCTCACTGAAAGCCTGTCGAGAGAGGATCGCGTAGTCCTTTTCCTCCTCCGTGGATCGCCTCACTTCATGGGGAGCTCGAGTGGCCGAGTCCTCTGGATTGAGGAAGGTGTTGACTCCGATGATGGGCAGCTCGCCGCTGTGTTTCAAGGACTCGTAGGCCAGGGACTCTTCCTGGATCTTCGTTCGCTGGTACATCCGCTCCATGGCTCCGAGCACGCCCCCACGATCGGAGAGGCTTCGAAATTCGTTGAGGACCGCTTCTTCGACCAGATCGGTGAGCTCCTCGACCAGAAAGGACCCCTGGAGCGGGTTCTCATTCTTGGCCAGACCCAATTCCTTGTTGATGATGAGCTGGATGGCCACGGCCCGCCGGACGCTCTCCTCAGTGGGGGTCGTGATGGCTTCGTCGTAAGCGTTGGTGTGCAGGGAGTTGCAGTTGTCGTAGATGGCATAGAGAGCCTGCAGCGTGGTCCGGATGTCGTTGAAGGCAATTTCCTGGGCGTGGAGGCTCCGGCCCGAAGTTTGAATGTGATACTTGAGCTTTTGCGAGCGTTCGTTGGCGCCGTACTTCAGTCGCATCGCCTTGGCCCAGATGCGCCGAGCAACTCGACCGATGACCGCGTACTCCGGGTCCATCCCATTCGAGAAGAAGAACGAGAGGTTGGGCGCAAAGTCGTCAATGTGCATGCCCCGGGAAAGGTAGTACTCCACCAGGGTGAAGCCGTTGGCCAGGGTAAAGGCGAGCTGGGTCACGGGATTCGCCCCAGCCTCGGCGATGTGGTAGCCCGAGATGGAAACGGAGTAGAAGTTGCGAACCTGTCTTTCGATGAAGTACTGCTGGATATCCCCCATCATCCGCAGCGCGAACTCGGTCGAGAAGATGCAGGTATTCTGGGCCTGGTCCTCTTTCAGGATGTCGGCCTGGACCGTGCCGCGCACCCGCTTCAGCGCATCGGCTTTGATGCGCTCGTAAACCTCGCGTTCCAGAACCTGATCGCCGCTCACGCCGAGCAGCATCAGACCGAGACCCTCATTGCCTGCAGGCAGCCTTCCTTGGTAGACCGGTCGAGGTAGGGACTTCTGCCCATAAATCGAGTCGATCTTGGCTTCGACCTCCTGCTCGAGGCCGTGTTCGCGAATGTGCCGTTCGCACTGCTGGTCGATCGCTGCATTCATGAAGAACGCCAGGAGCATGGGAGCAGGACCATTGATGGTCATGGAGACCGAGGTATTCGGATCGGCGAGGTCGAAACCGGAGTAGAGCTTCTTGGCATCGTCCACCGTGGCAATGCTCACTCCAGAGTTGCCAATCTTGCCGTAGATGTCAGGTCGGCGCTCAGGATCCTCGCCGTAGAGCGTCACCGAGTCGAAGGCGGTCGATAGACGCTTGGCAGGCATCTCCTTCGAGAGGTAGTGAAATCGGTGGTTCGTGGCCTCTGGCCCCCCTTCTCCGGCGAACATCCGGGTGGGGTCCTCCCCCATCCGCTTCAAGGGGAAGACGCCCGCCGCGAAGGGAAACATGCCTGGAGCGTTCTCGGTCAGGAGCCAGTGCAGAATCTCGCCCCAGTCTTCGTAGCGCGGCAGGCTCACTTTGGGAACTCTGGTCCCGGATAGGCTCTCAGTGAAGAGATCCTGCTCGACGACCCTGTCGCGAACCTGGAAGCGATAGCGGTCGGCTCGGTACCGTCTGACGGTAGCCGGCCAGTCGCGCAACAGATCTCTACACTCCTGATCCAGGCTGTCTTCGAGCGCGTTGTAGCGTTCGATGAGATGTCTCAAATAGTCCGGCTCTGTCTCCTCATGCTCGATGACTTGAACGACTCGGTCAGCACCGGGTTCGACAATCTCGAGCGTCTGTTTGCCGACCTCCGCCCTCAGGAGCTCGATCGTTCCGTTGAGCTGGTACATCCGACGGGCAATGGACGTCTGCGCCTGGACGAAGTGGTCGCGAGATTCGCTGCTCTCCACGATCTCGGCCAGATATCGGACGCGTTCCGGGGGTATCACCTGGAGCTTGGGCGCCTCGGCGGAACGGCCCGAGCCGCCGCGAGAAAAGTGACTCCCTTCCAGCTTCTGGAGAGATTCCAACAGAGCTTCGTAGAGCCGATTGACCCCTGAATCATTGAATTGGGAAGCGACGGTCCCGTAGATTGGCAGGTCCTCGTCCTCCCCTTCGAAAACCTGATGATTCCTACGGTATTGCCGTCTCACATCGCGCCGGGCGTCCAGAGCCCCCCCTTTGTCGAACTTGTTGATGACAATGAGGTCCGCGAAGTCGAGCATGTCAATCTTCTCGAGCTGGGTAGCGGCGCCATACTCCGCTGTCATGACGTACATCGAGACGTCGGAGTGCTCGACAATCTCGGTGTCCGATTGCCCGATCCCCGAAGTCTCGACGATGACGAGATCGAAGCCTGCGGCCTTGCAGATCTCGATCGACTCTCGAACGTATTTGCTGAGGGCCAGATTGGACTGCCGGGTAGCCAGCGACCTCATGTACACACGCGGGTGGTAGACCGCGTTCATTCGGATGCGATCTCCCAGCAGCGCTCCCCCACTCTTGCGCTTCGAAGGATCCACCGAGATGACCGCGATCTCCTGGTCGTGGAAGTCGGCGAGAAACCGGCGAACCAGCTCATCGACCAGAGAGGACTTGCCGGATCCCCCTGTGCCTGTGATCCCGAGAACCGGCGTGAATGAGTCCAGGTTCAGAGCCTTCAGCGCTTCGTCGATCTCCGACGACAGGTCTGGGTAGTTCTCAGCCAGGGAGATCATCTGGCCGACGGACTTCGAGCTCTTGTCCCGCAGTCGGTCGAGATATCCGTCGAGGGGCGGCTCCACAGTCGGGAAATCACAACCCTCGAGGACCTCGTTGATCATTCCCTGTAGGCCCAGTGAGCGACCGTCGTCAGGCGAGTAGATGCGATCGATTCCATAGGCATGGAGCGCCTCGATCTCGGCGGGCAAAATGGTGCCTCCACCTCCACCGTAGATGCGGATGTTCGCACCGGCCTCCTCGAGAAGGTCGTGTAGATACTTGAAGAACTCCAGATGGCCGCCCTGGTAGGAAGTGATGGCGACTCCCTGCACATCCTCTTCGATGGCACATTCGGCGATTTCGGCCGCGGAGCGGTTGTGACCCAGGTGGATCACTTCGGCTCCCGAGGCCTGCAACAGGCGCCGCATGATATTGATCGCCGCGTCGTGCCCGTCGAAGAGTGCGCCGGCGGTGACGATTCTGACGTGGTGCTTGGGGCGGTAGATCTCGGATTGTCGCGTCATCGCGCCAATTCTATCGCGCTCCGAGGGAGTTACCGTGGCTGGAGACCTCTTCACAGCCGGCCATCGACTCGCATTTCGCGGTCGATTCGATCGCAAGAGAGCCGTAGCCCGCATTGCTTCTGAGCCCCATGGCATCTAGCGGAGATCGCCCGCCATCTCTGGCCGTCCTCGCTCGTCGCTCCTCAACAACCTGCAAGGTTGCCTCCGGGGCTCCTCCCTGCGGGTGACCAGATATGACGGACGCTTTCCACAATCTGCTCGCGGGGTCATGAATAGTGCGGGCTAAGGCTCTCGTACACCGATCTACCCAGAGGTAGAACGCGCCAACTGCGATGTCTCGGAGAATACTCCTATCTGGTGGGCGCCCAACTCTGGCCCTTGGCCACTTTTTCTGGTCGGCCCAGCAGATAGCCCTGGCAGAAGTCCACGCCGGCGTGCTCTGCGATCACGTACTCTTCGGTGGTCTCGATCCCTTCGGCCACCACCCGAGCACCCATATCCTTGCACAACCGGACGATGGAGATCAGTAGCCTGAACTGGCGGGAGCCGTGGTGCACCTGACTCATCAACTCGCGGTCGAGCTTCACGATATCGGGTGCCAGGTCGGCAATGTACTTCACGTTGGAGAACCCGGCTCCGAAGTCATCGATCGCTACCTGTATGCCCTTCTTGCGCAGCTCCCCGAGCACACTGCTGCACTGCTCGAAGTAACTCAAGGGCGCCGACTCGGTGACTTCGAGAAAGACATCCTCGCCGTGTCGAAAGATCGGGTCATCGGGCTGGACCAGAAAAGGATGGTCGAACTCCGCTGGGTGAACGTTGATGAAGAGCGGGCTGCCCGGAGCGGAATTGATAGCCAAAGACCGCTGCAGTCTACCCAGCTCACCGACTTTCCCGGCTCGGGTGGCTGCATTGTAGAGAGCCTCGGGGCCCTCGAATACGGGCGACGGACTGCGCGCCAGCACCTCGTAGCCGAAGACCTCACCCGTAGCCACCTCGAAGATCGGTTGGAAGACCAGCTTCAGGGTCCTCTCGGAGAGGATCTCGTCCAGGGCCTCCAGTTGGCGCTTGCCCGGCTTTCTCGCCGAAACCGAGGGTAGGAGGGGTAGCTTCACAGAAGAGCTCGCTTTGGCCTCAGAACAGGTGGGCCGGTACGGATCCGACCAAAACACATCGACCAACAGGGTTTCTGGTCGCATTCAGGATAGCCGACATGCACCCGTGCGGATATGCAAAACCTAACGATAGGTACAAATGCACATATGCCACGGGGTCGAAGTGTCGAGGCAGTGAAAGAGGGTACATTGCCGTCGACGTCTCCTCCGTATACTGGTAAACCACCAATTGGCGACCGAAATCCGCGATGCTGACGAAATCCAGCCGAGGCCTGGGGTGCCTGTTTCTCTTCGCCCTGCCGTTTGCGGCAGCCGGCCTCTTCGTGGGTTATCTGGCAAGCAGGAGCCTCGTAACCTGGTACGAGGCTAGCGATTGGGTCGAGACCCCAGTTCGCATCCTGCAAGCCGACCTGGAAGTCAATCAAGGCAGCGACTCGACGACCTATCAGGTCACCGCGCGGTATGAATACCTTTGGGGGAACCAGACCCACACCAGCGAGCGTGTAGGCCTGAGCGGCGGCTCGGACAACGTGGGCTCCTTTCACCAGGATCGACATGCCGAGCTGTCGCGATACCAGAGCACCGGCGATCCCTTTCGCTGCTTCGTAGACCCCGCCAACCCTACCGAAGCGATCCTCTATCGCGAA
>JAUWSP010000175.1 GCA_030610025.1 Acidobacteriota bacterium
ATCGAGAGCCATGTGCTCATGCTGTCGTCGAACAACATCCTGAGCCCCGCCAGTGGCCGTCCGCTCGCCGTGCCAAGTCAGGACATGGTGCTTGGCGCCTACTACCTGACGATGCGCCGCGATGGAGCCAAGGGCGAAGGCCGGACCTTTCACGACTTCGACTCCGTGCTCCTGGCGCTGCACGAGGGCGTAGTGGAGACTCAGGCCCCGATTCGGGTGCGCTATACCGGCTCTTTCATCAATCTCGAGACCCAGTATCACGACCAGGACCTCTTGCATACCGACGTGGAGCAGTTGGATCGTCAATTGATCGATACGACGGTCGGCCGGGTTATTTTGAATATGCACTTGCCGGAGCAGATTCCGTTTGTCAACGGCCTGTTGAAGAAGCGGGCGCTGCAAGAGTTGGTGGGCTATAGCTACATCGAGCACGGTAACGACATGACTGTCAAGATGCTGGACGAGATCAAGGAGGTCAGCTTCCTCTACGCCACCAAGGCGGGGGTGTCGTTCGGCATCGACGACATGGTAATCCCAGCCAAGAAGTCTGCGCTCCTCGACAAGGCGCGGGCCGATGTGATTCAGATCGAGAAGCAGCGAACGGGCGGGGTCATCACGGCTGGTGAGCGACACAACAAGATCATCGACATCTGGCATCGCGTCACTGAGAGCGTCTCGGAAGAGATGTTCAGCGATATGGCCGAAGTCGAGGAGGCCAAAGGGGAATTCAATCCGATCCGCCTGATGGCCGATTCCGGTGCTCGAGGCTCTCGCGAGCAAGTGCGGCAGCTGGCCGGTATGCGAGGTCTGATGTCCAAGCCGTCGGGTGAGATTATCGAGACCCCGATTACCGCCAACTTTCGTGAAGGTCTCTCAGTGATTCAGTACTTCATCTCGACTCACGGGGCGCGAAAGGGTCTGGCCGATACGGCCCTGAAGACTGCCGATTCCGGGTATCTCACCCGCCGTCTGGTGGACGTGGCGCAAGATGTGATCGTCACCGAGGAGGACTGTGGAACCATCGATGGCATTTTCGTGACCGCCATCATGGAGGGTGGCGACATTCTCGAGCCGTTGCGCGATCGCATCGCCGGTCGAGTCTGTCAGGAGGACGTTCACGACCCCGCCGGTGGAGCGCTGCTGTGCAGCATCGGGCAGGAGGTGTCCGAGCCCATTGCCAACACGATTCAGGCCGCGGGTATCGAGCGGGTGAAGATCCGGTCGGCGTTGAGCTGTGAGACTCGGCGAGGGGTGTGTATCGCTTGTTACGGGCGCAACCTCGCCACCGGCAGGATGACCAATATCGGCGAGGCCGTCGGCGTGATTGCGGCCCAGTCGATCGGTGAGCCTGGCACGCAGCTGACCATGAGGACCTTCCATTACGGGGGTTCCGCCAGTCGAGTCTCGGAACAGTCGAAGCACGCCTCCAAGAACCCGGGGACCGTCAAGTTCATCAATGTCTCTACGGTGGAGAGCAAGAAGGGCGACCTGGTAGTGGTCAACCGTAACGGCAAGATGGTGGTTGTGGATGCTCGAGATCGTGAATTGGAGCGCTACGCCCTGGCCTACGGCTCTCATCTGCTGGTCCGCGAAGGTCAGGAGATCCAGCCGGAAACCGAGCTCGTCGAATGGGACCCTTTCACCTCGTCCGTACTTACGGAAATCGCGGGCAAGGTCAGTTTTCACGATGTGCTCGAAGGCGAGAACGTGCGTGAGGAGACCGACCCTGTGACGGGTCTGTCGCAGCGCATCATCGTGGACGCGCCGCAGGCAGAGAAGCGAGCCCCGGCGATTGTCGTCTCAGGGAGAGGTAAGGAAGAGCGCAAGTACCTGTTGCCGACCGGCTCACATCTCATGATTCTGGATGGGGCGTCGGTCTTCCCTGGCGATGTGTTGGTGAAGATCCCGCGAGAGACCACCAAGACGAAGGACATCACCGGTGGTTTGCCGAGAGTCGTGGAGCTCTTCGAGGCTCGGACTCCCAAGGAGCCAGCCATCATCAGTGAAATCGACGGAACCGTGCAGTTGGGAGACATTCAAAAGGGTATGCGCAAGGTGGTGGTGCAGAGTGAAAGCGGCGACGTCCGCGAGTACCTGGTGCCCCGCTCGGTGCATATCAACGTGCACAACGGTGAATGGATTCGTGCCGGTGAGGCGCTGATCGACGGTCCCATCAATCCTCACGACATCCTGCAGGTCCTGGGTGAGAACGAACTGCAGCGCTACCTCGTGGACAAGATCCAAGAGGTGTACCGCTCCCAGAGCGTGTCCATCAACGACAAGCACATCGAGGTCATCGTGCGTCAGATGATGCGCTCGGTGAAGATCGAGGAGGTGGGGGATACTGAGTTTCTCATCGACGAGCAGGTCGATAAGTGGAGATTCCAGGGAGAGAATCAGCGGGTGCTGGATGCAGGGGGCAGCCCGGCCATCGGTCGGCCCATGCTGCAGGGCATCACCAAGGCCTCGCTCTCTACCGAGAGCTTCATCTCGGCGGCCAGCTTTCAGGAAACGACACGCGTGCTGACGGAAGCTGCCATCTACGGCAAGGTGGACTACCTGCGAGGGCTGAAAGAGAACGTGATCGTCGGTCGGTTGATTCCTGCTGGGACCGGCATGGCGAAATATCACGACTTCCACATGGAAGAGGTCGTGTACGAGGACGATCTGGAGGGCGAGGGTGAGCTTCTCTTCGACTTCAGCGAGGGTGAGATTCGGGCCCTGCCTCAGGAGGTAACAGAAAGCGAGTAGGAAGCCAGGCAGGAAGGGGCCTCGCATTCGAGTTTGCCCCTTGACGATGGGGTGGTCGGACTGCTAACTTAGCGCGGTTTGGCGGTCCCTGAGGTCCACTTGGACTGGCAAGGGTAGTTTCGCTCAATTTTTTGGTTGTTTTGAAGTCACCCGCTGGGGTGTTCGGGTGGGCGTTGACGGGTGCGATAAAGAGTTGTAGTCGTACGAAGAAAGTACCGGGAGAGTTGGTAGATGCCGACAATTCATCAATTGGTTCGCAAAGGGCGGAAACGCCACAAGGCGAAAACAAAAAGTCCGGCGCTGCAGGGGTCTCCGCAGAAGCGGGGAGTCTGTGTGCGCGTCTATACGCAGACGCCCAAGAAGCCCAATTCGGCGTTGCGGAAGGTGGCGCGCGTGCGCTTGACCAACGGCATAGAGGTGACCACCTATATTCCGGGTGTAGGGCACAACTTGCAGGAGCACTCCATCGTGCTGATTCGCGGAGGGCGTGTGAAGGACCTGCCAGGAGTTCGTTACCACGTCGTGCGTGGGACGCTCGACGCTGTGGGTGTCGAGGACCGGCGCCAGAGTCGTTCGAAGTATGGCGCCAAGCGCCCCAAGTCATAGGTAGGAAAAAGGCAAGAGGTTGAATCGAGATGCCCAGGCGAATCGCACCCGAGAAGCGGGAAGTACTTCCTGATCCCGTCTACAACTCTCAGTTGTTGAGCAAGTTCATCAACGTGATCATGAAGGACGGCAAGAAGTCGGTTGCCGAGCGGATACTCTATGACGCTCTCGACATCGTCGCGGAGCGTTCCGACGAGGATCCCCTGAAGGTGTTCAAGAAGGCAGTGGAGGGGGTCAAGCCAGCGGTGGAGGTGAAATCCCGCCGTGTTGGTGGCTCGACCTACCAGGTGCCGATCGAGGTTCGTCCCAATCGTCGCCTGGCTCTGTCGTTTCGCTGGATTCTCCAAAGCGCCATGCGCCGCGGTGAGAAGACCATGAAGCAAAGACTCGCCGGTGAGTTGCTGGACGCGGCGGAGAACCGCGGTGCTGCAATCAAGAAGAGGGAGGATACCCACCGAATGGCCGAAGCCAACAAGGCCTTCGCTCACTACCGCTGGTAGCGCCGGTGTTTCCCGCTGAGGCGGGAAGAACCGAGGCCGTATGGGTATGCGCAAGTCGTTTCAGCGACGGCACAGGGATGCTGTCGCTTTTGTGCCGAAGGGAAAAGGGACCAGGCTTCAAGGTAGGTAGATCGTCATGTCACGCAAGATTCCACTCGAACGAATCCGCAATATCGGCATCATGGCGCACATTGATGCCGGTAAGACGACGACTACCGAGCGCATCCTCTACTACACCGGTGTGAACTACAAGATCGGTGAAGTTCACGACGGGACTGCGACCATGGACTGGATGGTGCAAGAGCAGGAGAGGGGCATCACGATCACCTCGGCTGCGACGACTTGCTTCTGGAATGACTACCGCATCAACATCATCGATACCCCCGGTCATGTGGACTTCACTGCGGAGGTGGAGCGCTCCCTACGGGTTCTGGACGGTGCCATCGCCGTTTTCGACGCCGTGGCCGGAGTCGAGCCGCAGACCGAGACGGTGTGGCGGCAGGCGGATCGGTATCGGGTCCCCAGGATGGCCTTCATCAACAAGATGGACCGTGTCGGCGCCGACTTCGAGCGTTGCGTGTCCATGATGCGCTCCCGCCTGGCTGCCGCGCCGGTTGTCTTGCAACTGCCGTGGGGCAAAGAAGACAGCTTCCAGGGCATCATCGACCTGGTAGAGATGCGGGGCATCTCCTATACGGACGAATCTCTGGGTGCCGACTTCGAGTTGGTGGAGCTTCCCGATGGCTATGCCGAGCAAGCCCAAAAAGCGCGGGAAGAGATGGTCGAGACGGTCGCCGAGACGGACGACGAGTTGTTGGAGAAGTACCTCTCTGGAGAAGAGATCACCAACGACGAGCTGCGAGCGGCCATTCGGCGAGCTACTATCACGAACCTACTCCAGCCTGTCCTGTGTGGTAGCGCCTTCAAGAACAAAGGTGTGCAGCCCTTGTTGGATGCTGTGATCGAATACCTGCCGTCACCACTGGATATTCCGCCTATCGAGGGCACGGATCTCAATAGTGGTGAGCCGTTGATCCGGGCGAGCTCTGACGACGAGCCGTTCGCCGCGTTGGTCTTCAAGATCATGACCGACCCCTTCGTGGGTCAGTTGGCCTATTTTCGGGTCTATTCCGGGCACGTCGAGACCGGCACCACCGTTCTCAATGTCGCTTCCAGCAGAAAAGAGCGGATCGGACGACTTCTGAAGATGCATGCCAACAAGCGTGAGGAGATCTCAGAAGTCTGGGCGGGGGACATTGCCGCAGCCGTGGGGCTGAAAGGGGTTACCACCGGCGACACCATCTCCGATGTGAAGAGCCCGGTGCTGCTCGAGTCCATGAGCTTCCCGGAGCCGGTGATCGCGGTCTCCATCGAGCCGAAGACCAAGGCCGACCAGGAGAAGCTGGCTCTGACCCTGGGCAAGCTGCAGCAGGAAGACCCGACCTTCAAGGTGCATACAGAGCCGGATACCGGGCAAACTCTCATTTCTGGAATGGGTGAGCTTCACCTGGAGATCATCACGGATCGGCTGGTTCGAGAGTTCAACGTCGGAGCCAACATCGGCACTCCGCAGGTGGCCTACAAAGAGTCGCTGACGCTCGAGGCCCCTGGCGAGGGTCGATTCGTCCGGCAGAGTGGCGGTCGTGGTCAGTTCGGGCACTGCAAGATTCGTCTGCGGCCGGGATCGGACGGCGACTTTACATTCAACGACAAGATCAAGGGCGGCGCGATTCCCCGGGAGTTCATCAAGCCCGTCGAGCAGGGCATTCGCGAAGCGATGGAGACGGGTCCGCTGGCCGGCTACCCGATTACCGGAGTCGAGATCGACCTGTACGACGGCACTTTTCACGAAGTGGATTCGTCGGAGCTAGCCTTCAAGATCGCCGGCTCGATGGCGTTTCAGGATGCTTGCAAGCGAGCGAATCCGGTTCTTCTGGAACCGGTCATGTCCGTCGAGGTCGTCACTCCGGAGGAGTACATGGGTGACGTAATTGGAGACGTCACCTCCCGTCGGGGGCGCGTTCAGCACATGGAGGCCAGGGGAAATGCTCAGGTCGTCAGCTGCAAGGTGCCGCTGTCGGAGATGTTCGGATATGCCACCGACCTGCGCTCGGTGACACAGGGCCGGGCGACGTACTCGATGCAGTTTTCGAGCTACGAGCAGGCGCCGAAGAGCGTCAGTGAAGAGGTGGTGGCGAGGGCTGCCGGGTAAATCGTTTTTCTGTACTGAGAGAAGAGCAAAGGTAGGGATCGAGGAGAAGGCCATGGCTAAGGAAAAGTTCGAGCGTACAAAGCCGCACGTGAATGTAGGGACGATTGGTCACGTGGACCATGGGAAGACGACGTTGACAGCGGCGATCACCAAGGCGTTGGAGAAGAAGGGGATGGCGAGCTTCATCGCCTTCGACGAGATCGACA
>JAUWSP010000385.1 GCA_030610025.1 Acidobacteriota bacterium
CCTCAGCGTAGGCTTCGAGGGTGGCGGCCAGGGCCGGTAGGCGCATTCGGCTACCGATGGCCGGTGGCCGACCGTCAGGAAGCCACACTCGCGCCGTTTCGGGAAAGCTCGCCAGGAGCTCCCTTTCGGATACCAGGGAACGATGCAGGCGACTGGTGACGGTGAAGCCCTCGGCAGCCAGCAGCCGCGCTGGCGCTACAACCCGAGGCCACGAAAGCTCGCCGAAGCGCTGCTGGAGCTCGAAGAGCCCAACCGGCGACCCCGGCACACCGGCAGCCAGAGGCCCGATTCGCGAGGCATCGTCCACCGCTCGGCCCTCTCCGTCCAGATACATGTCCCGGGAAGCTTCGGCTGGTGCGACTTCCCGGAAGTCCAGGCTCGCCAACTCATCACCCATCCTGACGACGGCAAATCCACCGCCGCCCAGATTGCCGGCTTCCGGATGGACGACAGCCAGAGCCAGCGCGGTGGCCACGGCAGCGTCCACCGCGTTGCCTCCGGCACGCAGGATCTCGAGCCCAACCTCAGTGGCAGCCCTCTCTGCGGAAGCCACGGCGCCGCCGTGACCCCGGACTGATGGGGAAGAGGCTCCATCAATCGTCGGAGCGACAAGAAGAGCTCCGAGGGCAAGATAAACCGTCAAAGTCGAGCGTCGCATCGAGTCACCCTCCGTGCGTCAACCCGCCAATTCTATGGCAGGTGCCTTCCCCTGGATTCGTCGCTCCGAGGACCGCTGAGGGTTCGGAGCACGGGACAGGTCCGGGCGCCCCACCCACCCCGGCCGGAACAGGTCCGGCCGCTTCAATGCCTCGGTGTCCCTGCAACCCTCAAGCCCCTACGCCCCAAGCCCTCAAGCCCTCAAGCCCCCAAAGACCGGCCGGAAGGTACGACCGGCCACCTCAACCCCTCTAGGGCCTCGTGCTGTTCAGTCCCACGAAGGTGCCGCCGTTCCTGTGGCAGAGGATGCGCATCAATGTGGCGAATCGGACGCCGGTGGAATTCGAGACGCCCGACACAGAGAACATGACCGGGAAGCCGATGGCGTGAATGCGGACCAGGCGGTTCCCCTTGGCGTCGCGTCGATTGATCCGGTCCACCGACGCCACGACATCGTCGATGGAGCGACCGGTGAACTCGTCCCCGAAGACATAGATGCTGATCTTCTTGTCCGGCGCGACAAAGGTCCGAATGGCTCTGGTTATGCCCTCGACCGGGCTACTGTTGCTGAACACACTCCAGGTGCGCAGACGGTCGAGAATGACCTTCCGGCGGCCTGGAGTATCGGGGATCCACTTGCCGGCATAGCTGGGGAACATGTACTGCCCCATATCGTTCATGATCTGGATGCCCTTGACTTGTGGGTAGGCATCCAGAACCTGGGTCATCTTCCGAATCACGGCCGGCCATGCGTAGGTAAACATGCTTCCCGAGGTGTCGATCACGAAGATGATGTATTCGCTGTCCACCGGGATCCCACCCACCAGCTGCTGTTCGACCTGTCGAGGCCGATCCTGGCTCTGCTGCCGCAAGCGCTGCATTTCCACCGTCAACTTTTGTTGAGCCGCCAACAGGCGACCCTCGATGATGTCGTGGACTTCCGAGTCCTGCTTGGAGGCTGAGAACTCTCCCTGGATTCGGGACAGGTCCCCTTTCAGCCGAGCAATGAGCTCGCGTTGGTTCGAGAGCTGCTGCTGCCGGCTTGTGAGACTGCGGTTGAGAATCGCAGTTTCACCCCGGATCTCGTACAGCTCTTGTTCGAGCTTCTCCACGAGTCCGTCCAGATCGATTCTCGCCTGCTCCAGGGCCCGCGGCTCGCCGATCTTGGTGAGCACCAGCAGCAGTACGATCGCTCCAAAGCCGCAGCAGATCGCGTCGAGGAACGAGAGGCTGAAGCCCTCGGCACCACCTCGCCGACGGCCTCTCATGGCCAGTCCTTCGAAGGACTCAATAATGAGCCCCGGGTAGCCATGGCCAATCGCCAGAATGCACTCGGTGCCTGTGGATCTCCCTCCATGGGAAACAGGATTACGTTGACTGGAAAACCCCGCGGAAGCTCGTCGACCGCTTTGTTGTAGAGCTTCAACCGCTCGCGCGCGGAGACGGTCCTGGAACGCGGGCTGGCCTTGCCCTGGGTTGGAAGACCATCGACCAACAGAATCACATTGTCGGGTCCCGGTTGCAGGCGCCGGATTGCGGTGAAGGCACGGTAGAGATTGGTCCCCTTGCCGGGCACGACACCGGACAATCGTTCCACGGCATCATCCAGGACCTCCTTATCGCCGCCGTCGAGCCACTGGCCGTCGCTATCGGGAACCACAGAGCCCGCTGTCTCGTTGAAGGTGTAGATCTGAAACCGACTGCTCGGGGGGATCTGGGTGGTCACCCAGTCCACGGTCGCAACAGCCTGGCGCCACTTCTTCGCCTGGACTTTGCGAGCGTCGGGTAGGTTGCGCCGTCGAATGATGTTGACGATGGTCTCGTCCAACATGCTGGCCGAGGCATCGACCAGAATCAGGATTCGCTGGCCACCCACTTTGAGACCGGTCAGGTACTGGCGGTCACCGTCGCCAATAAAGGATCGCAGCCGATCCCCTGGTGGCTCCTCGTCCTCGGGTACGGCAGCCGACAGCCGCCGATTGCTCTCTTCAAGCGACTTCAAGTCCGCCATCAAGCGATTGACGTGCTCCTCCTGGGCCAGGGTCGTGTTCTCGTAGGTCGCGAGCTCGACCTGGAGATCCTCGATGTTCTCGATGATCTGCCGCGAGAGGCCTCGTGCCTCGACGTCCCGCTGATCCACCACCCGCAGCGAGTTGCGGAGCTCGACCAGGTCCTCATGGCCCTCGAGGACCTCCTGCTCGAGCCGATCCACCTCGGCCTTCAGATCTCCGGTGACCTGATCCGCCCGGGTTCCGACGGCTGCGTTGATGACCATGAAGAACAGCACCACGGCCCCGAAGCCGCAGGTCATGGCGTCCAGGAAGGAGAGGCTGAAGACGTTGGTTGTTCGCCGCGCCATGGCTCTACTCCACGGCAATCAGGTGCAGCTCGACCCCGGGTGT
The DNA here is from genome assembly GCA_030610025.1 of Acidobacteriota bacterium. GTDB lineage: Bacteria > Acidobacteriota > Thermoanaerobaculia > Multivoradales > JAHEKO01 > JAUVRX01. The sequence goes on from JAUWSP010000385.1 coordinate 3,060, forward strand.
TCCCAAACGCAGTCGGTCGCCGGCCGAAAGGATCGCCCTACCTTCGATGCGGCTGCCGTTGAGAAAGCTCCCGTAGGTGCTGTGGTCCTCGACGATCACCTCGTCGCCCTGGCGCGAGAGCGAGCAGTGGCGCCGTGAGATTCCCGCCGTGCTTCCAGCTAGATGGACTCCCCGGCCCCCCGCGGGCACCGCCACGCCCAGGCACAGGGGATCGCTGTCGATCGGGTGGGCGACTCCTTCATAGAGAAGATGAGTCGGGGGCTGCTTCTGCGTCTCCGATCGAGCTCCAGGTGGTTTTGAAAAGGTCTCCGGGACGGCGACGGGCTGGCTGGAAAGCGACTCGATCGGTAGCTCGGCAACGAAGTCCACTTCCTGATCTCCTGCGCGAACCAGGAGGTGCTGCTGCTGGAGGGCGGCGGTGGCGGCGGCGGCAGGCGCCAGGACCACCGCCTCCGATCCCACGACCTCTTCGAGCTCCGACTGGAGCCCGGGCAGGTTCGAGAGAGTCTTGGTAAGCACCAGGGCCGGCCGGCCGCCTGTGGCAGCGACGGCACGAACCAGATTCACGACCTCCTGATAAGGAGCTCGAACCGCGCTTTTCATCTCTTCTGCAGAGATCTCAGTGGTATGGATTTTTCCTCGATGCTCCAGTGTCAGAAGGGCACCCTCGTCTCGGCCGATCTCTTCGATCCAACCCGGTAGCCTGTCGTAGAGATCCTGCTCGGTCTCCCCGTGGTGAAAGGGATCGAATCGGGTCTGCTGCACGAAACGGCCGGCGATCAGCTTGGCCCAGAGGTCCATCACCTTCGACAGCCCG
>JAUWSP010000148.1 GCA_030610025.1 Acidobacteriota bacterium
TCGCCTGGCAGCCGATCTACTGGGCGGATCTCCTGACCGGAGCAGAGCTGGCCTACCTACGACGGGCGAAGAATCGGGGCGACCTCGACTACCTCCGGCTGCGCAAGTTCGTGGTCACGGCCTTCGGAGATGCCGTCGCCTATCAGCAAGTCACCAGCCCTCACAACACGACCTACGGGGACGTTCATGGCCGAGTCCGCGAGGCGATCCACGAGCTCTACGTCGGCGGCCTGGGCTCCAAACCGAAGCCCTTGATCAGTCTCGCCCATTCCATGGGTGGCCACATTCTTTCGAACTACATCTGGGATGCGCAGAAAGGCCGCGACACCGCAGTGCCGCCATTCGAGCGCATGGACTGGCTTTCGGGGATGGTCACCTTCGGCTGCAACCTGCCGCTCTTCACCTTCGCCTATTCGCAGGTCGATCCGATCCAGTTTCCACCCCCGCGGCTACGCGAGGATCTCAAGCAGAAGTCCAAATGGCTCAACTTCTACGATCCCGATGACATCCTGGGCTATCCGCTGAAGCCGATCAGCGAAGGCTACGCCGAGGTCGTCACAAGGGATATCGCGATCAACGCGGGTGGGATGTACTCGAGCTGGAACCCCCTGTCCCACAACGGCTACTGGGCAGACGACGATTTCACGAAGCCGGTGACGCGCTTGATCGCGAGCTTTCTCTAGGAGCCCTGGACCCACCCGTTCGGGTGGCCTCCTTCCAGCCGTACAGGCATAGACTGAGAGCCACGTCGACAAGAGCAATTCAACCGACTGGCCGAAGCACCGGAGAAACGGAGGGCGCCATGCGGATCCATCTCGAAAGGGCAGTCTGCCTCGCGGCTCTGACCTCCCTATGGCTTGCGGTCCCAGCCGTGGCGCTGGCAGGGGAGGACAAGCTAAGCGACGAGGCGATGGAGAGCTTTCTTCTCGACTCCGAGGTCGTGCGGGTTCAACAGATGCTTCCTGGAAGCACCTATCCGATGGCAGTGGAGCTGAGGATGCACGGCGTGGTTCGGAAGGCGGTCTTCAAGTATCGGCCCGCCGATCTGCCTCACACAAATGACATCGCGATGGGCGTCCCCCTCGCCGACAGCTATCTGTATGAGACCGCGGCCTACCGGCTCGATCGCGCGCTGGGCCTCGGGATGGTACCGGTATCTGTGATTCGGGACATCCATGCCGAGGGAGCGGTCATCGAGTGGATCGAGGCTGCCACCACCGAGAAGGACCTGAGAACTAGCGGCGACTACCCGGGGGCTGCACGGTCATTGATTCAGCAACAGGCCGTGATGACCCTGTTCGACGCCCTGATCCTGAACAAGGATCGCAAGGACAGTGACCAGCTGATCACTCCTGAGGATGGGCAGCTCCACCTCGTGGATCATTCGCGTTCCTTCCCGGTCTCCGGGGAGATTGTGCCGACCTTCCTGGCCGAGCCCGCCAGTCTTCCTCGGTCCCTGCTGCACCGACTCATCCAGCTGGATGCCGAGTCGCTGGGTGATCTCCTGGGCGGCCTCGTAACCGATGCGCAGATTGAAGCAATGCTCGAGCGACGCGACAAGATCGTGGAGAAGATCGGTGCGGATCGCGAGGAATATGGGGACGCGCAAGTCTTTCAAGACTAGCTCGCAGTCTTGGCGAGGTCTCTCCGAAATAGAACCCTCGAGACCCCTCTCTTTCGCGGTCGCGGCATGCTAAAGTAATTCCCACCCAGGGAACAAATCCAAGGAGGCTCAAGTCATGGTAGATCGATTGACACGTTGGCACCTCGTCGCGATTGCTCTAGCTCTGATTCTCGTTTCTTTCGGCGGCCCCGTGTTCGCCCAGGAGGCGGCCGAGGATGAACTGGAGGCTGCCGCCGAGGAAGGCGACACGCTGGCAGCCGAAGAGGTCGCCGTTCTGGACGAGATCGTCGTCACCGCACAGAAGCGCGAGCAGAACATCCAGGAAGTACCGATCTCCATCACGACTATGGGCAAGGACGAGATCGATCTCCTCACGATCGGTGCCCTCGACGTCCGGTTCCTCTCGGGCCGTGTGCCGAGCCTGCTGATCGAGTCCTCCTTTGGCCGGGCCTTCCCGCGTTTCTACATTCGCGGTCTTGGTAATACCGACTTCGACCTCAATGCCTCGCAGCCCGTCTCGATGGTCTACGACGAGATCGTCCTCGAGAATGCGGTTGTCAAGGGCATGCCGGTCTGGGATATGGAACGGATCGAAGTCCTGCGGGGTCCCCAGGGAAGCCTGTTCGGGCGCAACACCCCGGCCGGAATCGTCAAGTTCGACTCGATCAAGCCTTCGCAGGACTTCGACTCCTACGTGAGGGCCTCTTACGGATCCTTGGACAGCATCGATGTGAGGGGTGCTGTAGGCGGCCGGCTGACCGACACCTTCTCGGGCCGCTTCTCCGGCCTCTATCAGGGGCGCGGCGACTGGGTGGACAACGACTTCACCGGTGAGAAGGACGCCCTCGGCAGCAACGAGACCGTGGCCTATCGCCTGCAGTTTCTTTGGGAGCCCAACGAGAAGTTCGATGGCCTGCTCAATCTGCACGGCTGGTCAGTGGACGGCACAGCGCGACTGTTCCGGGCCAACATCTTCGACAAGGGCTCCAACAGCGTTGTCGATAGCTTCAGCCGGGACAAGGTCGCTTACGACGGCCTCAATGAGCAGAACATCGATTCGTTCGGCGGCATGTTGAAGCTGAACTACGAGTTCGACTTCGCCACCCTGACTTCGGTGACGGGCTACGAGACCCTGGATATGTTCAGCCGCGGCGACATCGATGGCGGCTTCGGGGCGTCCTTCGCGCCACCCTTTGGGCCTGGCTTCATCCCGTTCCCGTCGGAAAGCGCCGACGGCCTGCCCTACCTGGATCAGATCACCCAGGAGTTCCGACTCACCAGCAATCCAGGTCAGCGTCTGGGTTGGATCGCGGGCCTCTACTTCTTCAACGAGGACCTGCAGGCCGACACCTTCAGCTTCGACAGCCTCGGGGGAAACGTCCAGGATGGATACTCCTTCCAGAAACAGGAGACCGACTCCTGGGCCATGTTCGGGTCCCTCGACTACGCGGCGACGGATCGGTTGAGCCTGCAGGGCGGCTTGCGGTACTCGAAGGACAAGAAGGACTTCGTTGCCGAGCGGCCGGATCCAACCTTTCAGACCCCCACCTTCGAGCCGATCACCGAAAATACCGATGCGGATTTCACCAGTTGGGATCTGACCGCCACGTACATGGTGAACGCCAATGTGAACGTCTACGGCCGGCTCGCTACGAGCTTCCGTGCCCCTAGCATCCAGGGCCGCATCCTGTTCTGCCCCGATTTCGAAGGCGGGCTGAATCCGGACACCAACTGTGTGGACGTGGCCGACCAGGAAGAGATCATCTCCGGTGAGATCGGCGTCAAGTCCGAGCTGTTGGATCGCAAGCTGCGCCTCAACGTGACTGGCTACACCTTCCAGCTCGACGGGCAGCAGATCGTGGCTGTCGGTGGCGCGATGAACACTGCCACCTTGCTCAATGCCGACCGCACCGACGGCTACGGCCTGGAATTCGACATCGACGTGGCCCCGACCGCCGAGTGGCTCATGACCTTCGGCCTGAGCTACAACAGCACCGAGATCAAGGATGATGAGTTGGTGGTGGGCGGCTGCGGTGGCGGTTGCACGATCACCGACCCGATCGGGCCGAACGGCGTCATAGTGGATGGCAACAGCCTGCCCCATGCACCCGAGTGGATCTTCAACGGCATCGTCGACTACCGGAAGCCGATCGGCAACAACTTATTCCTGGCCAGCCTGGACTGGGCCTACAACGACGAGAAGCGCTTCTTCCTCTACGAGTCCGAGGAGTTCAAGTCCGACTTCTTCGAGCTCGGTCTGCGCGTCGGCTACACCTTCAGCCAGGCCAAGTACGAGATCGCGCTGTTCGGCCGCAACATCACGGACGAGGTCATCGTCAACAACGGCATCGACTTCAACAACCTGACCGGTATGGTCAACGAGCCCCGGATCTGGGGCCTCGAGTTCGTCGCCCGGTTCTAGCTCGGTCATCATGATCTGACGACAGCTACGAATCTGTCATGGCTATGACAAGAGATCTGGCGCGCAACTGCGCCAGATCTCTTTTTCTTTCTGTGCTGTTTGTTTCCGCTCTGTGCAGCCTGGTGCTGGCGTGCCAGGTACCGACCGGTGATCAGTCTCGGGATTCGGTCGAGGACGACGGATCCCAGCTCGTTGTGACGGGGGGCACTGTCGTCACTTTCGATGCGCAAGGCCGGGTCATCGATGGCGGAGCGGTCGCCATCGAGGAGGGTCGAATTGCGGCTGTCGGCACGGCAGCAGAGATCGAGGCGGCATTCCCCGGAGCTCGACGCATCGACGCCGCTGGCGGCCTCATCCTGCCCGGCCTGATCAATGCCCACACGCATGCACCGATGGTCTTGTTCCGCGGGCTGGCGGATGATCTGGACCTCATGGAGTGGCTCGAAGAAGTCGTCTTCCCAGCCGAAGCCGAGCACGTCGACGAGGAGCTCGTCCGGTGGGGCACGCGTCTGGCCTGCCTCGAGATGCTCACGGGTGGCATCACCACCTTCGTCGACATGTACTACTTCGAAGACGCCATTGCCGAGGAGGCCGAACGCTGCGGGATGCGGGCCGTGGTCGGCGAGACCCTGATCGACTTCCCGGCTCCCGACAACAGGAGCTGGGACGAGGCCATCGACTACACGCGGTCGTTCGTCGAACGCTGGCGCGGTCATCCGCGGATCACCCCGGCGGTGGCACCCCACTCCCTCTACACTGTTTCTACCGAGCACTGGACCGAGGCACACCAGCTGGCCGAAGAGCTGGACGTGCCGGTGCTGACCCATCTGGCCGAGGGCCAGGCGGAGATCGACCAGGTTCTCGAAACTACGGGAATGACCTCGATCGAGTATCTGGAGCACCTGGGTCTCCTGGACGATCGGCTGGTGGCGGCCCATGTGATCTTGCCGACACTCAACGAAATCGACCTATTGGTTGACCGTGGCGTCGGTGTAGCTCACTGTCCGCAGTCGAACATGAAGATCGCAGCCGGCGTGGCACCGGTGCCATCGATGATCGAGGCCGGTGTGGCCGTAGGAATCGGCACCGATGGTGCTGGCTCCAACAACGATCTCAATCTCTGGGAAGAGATCGACACGGCGGCGAAGCTGCACAAGCTCGAGAGTGGCGACCCGACCGTGCTACCCGCCCGGCAGGCCTTGGGTCTGGCGACCATCGAAGGGGCCCGCGCCCTGGATATGGAGGGCGAGATCGGATCCCTGGAAGTGGGGAAGTGGGCCGACCTGATCATCGTCGCGACCGACGGCCTCCACCAACAGCCGCAGGATCCTGCCGCCAACCCCTACTCCTTCCTCGTCTACTCGACCAAAGCATCCGACGTGCGAACCGTCATCGTCGAGGGCCGTATCGTCGTCGACAACGGCCAGGTCCTGACCCTGGACGCAGAGGAAGTCCTGGAGAAGGCAGCGTACTACCGAGACATTCTTACCGGGCAGTGAGGTCTTGAGGGCATGGGGGCTTGAAGCGGCCGCCGCCTCTGCCGGCCGGTGTTTGAGAGCAATGAGGGTTTGGGGAAACCGTCCCCGGCTTCCATGATGCAGTAGAATCACTCCACTCATCGCTCCGAATGTAGGGCTGGTACCTGGGGAGCAGGGTTGAATCGCCCTGTCCGGTATGACCCTCTCCAGGACCCAGGACCCAGGACCCGAGGACTTGTTAATGATCGGATCAACCCTTTCTCATTTCAGAATCACCGACAAGCTTGGCGAAGGCGGCATGGGCGAGGTCTATCTTGCCGAGGACACAACGCTGGGCCGAGAGGTCGCGATCAAGGTGCTGCCCGAAGCCGTGGCCGCGGATCCCGAGCGCCTGGCCCGCTTCGAGCGCGAAGCCAAGGTGTTGGCATCGCTGAATCACTCGAACATTGCAGCCATCTATTCGTTCGAACACGTGGAGACCATCCACTTCCTCGTCATGGAGCTCGCCTCCGGTGAAGACCTCTCCCAGCGGCTGGCTCGCGGTGCGCTACCGATCGAGGAAGCCTTGCCCATCGCGTTGCAGATCGCGGAGGCGCTGGAGACTGCACACGAGCAGGGCATCATCCATCGGGACCTGAAGCCCGCCAACATCAAGGTCACGCCAGACGGTCAGGTCAAGGTACTGGATTTCGGTCTCGCGAAGGCGCTCGAGTCGCAGACTGCAGGGGCCGAGAATCAGGGTCTCTCGATGTCTCCGACCCTCACGGCGCAGATGACCACCGTCGGGGTACTGCTGGGCACTGCGGCCTACATGAGCCCCGAGCAGGCCAAAGGGCTCGAGGCCGACCGCCGAGCCGATGTCTGGGCCTTCGGTGTCGTCTTGTGGGAAATGCTGACCGGCCAGCGACTCTTCCAAGGCGATTCGGTCTCCGACACGCTGGCAGCCGTGTTGCGGGACGAGATCAACGGCGAGTCCTTGCCAGATTCGGTTCCACCGACGACGCGTGCCTTGCTGGCGCGCTGCCTCGATCGGGATCCCAAGTCGAGACTACGGGACATCGGCGAAGCCAGAGTCGCGTTGGCGACTCACGAGTCGGGTGGCGAGACGTCGACGCTGTTGAGCTCTTTCGGAGCGGTTGCGCAA
>JAUWSP010000232.1 GCA_030610025.1 Acidobacteriota bacterium
ACGCGGCTCTGGGTCTCGGCGTCGGAGAGTCCGGGGCGAAGGTAGGTGATTCGCCCTTGCGGGTCGACCACCATCACGGTGGGCAGAGCGTAGATCTGCAGACCCTCTCCCAGGACTTCCTTGGTGTCGAGCGCCACAGGATACGGGAACGGCCGCTGCTCGACGAACTCCCGTACTACGTCGTCGGGCTCTCCAAGGCTGATCGCCAGGAACTCGACCGACGGACCTTTGACTTCCTTGTACAGCTCTTCGAGGATCTGCGCCTGCAGGCGGCAAGGGCCACACCAGGTGGCCCAGAACTCGACGAGGACGACCCGACCGGAATAGTCGGTCAGACGGACTCGTCCACCATCGAGGTCCGGTAAATCGAAATCGGGCGCCGGAGGACCACCCTGTGCTTCAGGTGTCTCTCCAGCGCCCGGTTGGAGCGTTTTCCAGACCAGCAGACCGCCCGCGATCACGAGTAGCAAACCGACCATCAACAGCACGGCACTTGTCGCAGCACCGCGGGATTCGGAATGAACCGTTCTGCGCATCGCCCGAGCTTATTCGAAGCTGAGTCGTGAGAAAAGCTCGGTGCGGTCGCGGACTGTCCGGCTACTTCTTCTTGGCCGGTGCCTTCTTCTTCGCAGCCGCCTTCTTCTTGACCGCGGCCTTCTTCACGACCTTCTTCTTCGCAGCCGCCTTCTTCTTGGCGGGAGCCTTCTTCTTGACCGCGGCCTTCTTCACGACCTTCTTCTTCGCGGCGGCCTTCTTCTTGGCGACGCGCTTGCGGCTGGCAGCCATCTTCTTGGCGGCGGCCTTCTTTTGGGCCGGCGTCATCTTCTTGGCGGCCTTCTTGATGGCCTTCTTCCTCGCGACCACCTTCTTCTTGGCCGTGGCCTTCCGCTTGGCGGCGACCTTCTTGGCAGCGGCCTTCTTCTGGGCCGGCGTCATCTTCTTGACGGCCTTCTTGACGGCCTTCTTCACAGCCTTCTTCTTCCGCGCTACCTTCCGCTTCACGACGGCCTTTTTCCTGGCTGTCTTCCTGGCGACCCTCTTCTTCGTAGCTGTCTTCCTCTTCGCGGCCACCTTCGCCTTCACGGTAGCCTTCTTCTTGGCCGGAGCTTTCTTTTTCGCCGGCGCCTTCTTCTTCGTAGCCATCGTCTGTTCCTCCCGCCCCTCCTATCGGGGCATTCGAGCGAGTTCGCCCGATACTTGGCAAGGGTGCTTGATTGCGCCTTGCCTAAAGGGGCCGACGCGGCCCCGACGAATGCCGAAGAACGAACCCTTCGGCACCAGAGACTTCGAGTCTCCACTTTCCAACCTCACAGCAGCCTCTCGACTCGCCGCACGAAGCGCGAGACCGGGAGGTCACGATTCTGGAAACTGTGAGGATCACTTAAGAGTTGTTCGCTGCTGGCTCAACTACAACCACTTGTCGATCCGCAGTTGAGGCATTTGTAGCAAGTACCGTTGCGTACCATGATCGATCCGCATTCCTGGCAACTCGGCGCATCTTGTTGGTAGAGGAAGGTTACCTTACTGTTGCTGTCGTTGCCAGTGCCGAATGCCACTACATTGGAATCCGAGCTCGTCGTACCGGCTTCGGCGGTATCGCTCGGTTCGTCTCTCAGTACCACTCCTGCTCTCTGCTGTCCTTCCCGACTGAGGAACTTCGAAGCCAGCCATCGGAAGATGTAGTCCATGATGGACTTGGCGATCGGGATCTCCGGATTGTTGGTGAAGCCGGAGGGCTCGAAGCGAGTGTGACTGAACTTGTCGACGAGGGTCTGCAGCGGCACGCCGTATTGCAGCGCGATGGACACCGAGGTCGCCAGTGCATCCATGAGGCCCGAGATCGTCGAACCTTCCTTGGCCATGACGAGGAAGATCTCGCCAGGCATGCCGTGTTCGTAGAGTCCAACCGTGATGTAGCCCTCGTGGCCGTTGACCGAGAACTTGTGCGTGATGGCACGGCGCTCGTCGGCCAGCTTGCGACGACGGGGCTTGCCCTCGGCAGCCTCGACTTCTTTCGTCTTGCTGTCGGTCTTGCTGGTCGACAGGGGCTGACTCTGCTTGCAGCCGTCCCGGTAGACGGCAATTGCCTTCAGGCCCAGACGCCAACCTTCCATGTAGGCCTCGAGAATCTCCTCCGGCTTCGACTCCTCGGGCATGTTGATGGTCTTGCTGATCGCTCCGGAAACGAACGGCTGCACCGCCGCCAGCATCGTCAGATGGCCCATGTGTTGGATGGACCTCGACCCTTGAGCTGGTTTGAAGGCGCAGTCGAAAACGGCCAGGTGCTCGTCCTTCAGGTGCGGCGCCCCTTCGATCGTATCGTGCTCGTCGATGTACTCGACGATCCCCTTGATCTCTTCCCTTTCGTAACCGAGACGCTTGAGAGCTACCGGCACGGTGTTGTTGACGATCTTGATCATGCCACCGCCAACCAGCCTCTTGTACTTGACCAGGGCGATGTCGGGCTCGATGCCGGTGGTGTCGCAATCCATCATGAAGGCGATCGTTCCCGTCGGGGCAATCACAGAGATCTGGCTCTTGCGCAGCCCCTGGCGATCCGCCAGTTTCACCACCTCGTCCCACGTGTCCTTGGCGCCGCGGAGCAGCTCGAGAGGAACGTGCGCCGCCTCGATCCCCTTGACCGCATCCCGATGCTTGCGCATGACCTTCATCATCGGCTCTCGGTTTTCCTCGAAGCCACTGAAGGGGCCCTTGACGTCTGCGATCCTCGCCGACTGGGCGTAGGAGGCGCCGGACATGACGGCGCTGATCGCCCCGGAGTAGTCGCGACCGGCATCCGAATCGTACGGCAGGCCCCGAGCCATCAGCAGCGCTCCGAGATTGGCGAAGCCGATGCCCAGCGGACGAAACTCATGCGAGTTCTGGCCGATGGCAGGCGTGGGATAGCCGGCGTTGTCGACGATGATCTCCTGCGCCGTGATGACCACCTCGCAGGCGTGCTTGAAGCTGTCGACATCGAATCGCTCGGTTTCCGCCTGGTAGAACTTCAACAGATTCATCGAGGCCAGATTGCAGGCCGTGTCGTCCAGGAACATGTACTCACTGCACGGATTGCTGGAGTTGATGCGGGCCGTGTTCGGGCAGGTGTGCCACTCGTTGATGGTGGTGTCGAACTGCATACCGGGATCGCCGCAGACCCAGGTCGACTCTGCCACCATTTGCATCAAATCCCGGGCCTTGTAGTTGTCGATCGGTCGCCCATCGGTGACCGCCTTGGTATCCCACTGCCCGTCATTCTCGACGGCCTCCATGAACTCATCCGATGCCCGCACCGAATGATTGGCGTTCTGGTAGAAGACCGAATCATAGGCTCCACCCGGGACGTTGAACCCCCCGTCGTAGCCCGCTTCGATCAGAGCCCAGGCCTTGCGCTCCTCGACCTGCTTGCAGTTGATGAACTCCTCGATATCCGGGTGATCGATGTCGAGAATGACCATCTTCGCGGCCCGGCGCGTCTTGCCTCCGCTCTTGATGACGCCAGCGAAGGCATCGAAGCCCTTCATGAAGGAGACCGGGCCCGAGGCGGTCCCACCACCGGCCAACGCCTCCTTCGAGGATCGAAGCGTCGATAAGTTGCTGCCAGTTCCCGAGCCGAACTTGAAGAGCATGCCCTCTGTCTTCGCCAGGCCGAGGATGGAGGGCATGGTGTCCTTCACCGAGTTGATGAAACAGGCCGAGCACTGGGGCTTTTCTTCGATACCGACGTTGAACCAGACCGGTGAATTGAAGCAGGCTATCTGGTGCAGGAGGATGTGGGTGAGCTCGGCCTGGAAGGTCTCGGCGGCGGCGGCGGTCGTGAAGAAACCGTCTCTGCGCCCCCATTCGGTCATCGTGCTCACGACCCGCTCGATGAGCTGACGCACACTGGTCTCACGACCATCGGTCCCCAGTTGACCTCGGAAGTACTTGCTCACCACGACGTTGGTAGCGGTTTGTGACCAGGCCTTCGGAACCTCCACGTCGTTTTGCTCGAAGATCGTTTCGCCTTTTTCGTTGCTGATGCGGGCGTCACGCAATTCCCACTCCACGGCGTCATACGGATGGACATCCGGAGTCGTGAACACACGATCGAACGTCAATCCGATCGGTTTCTGGGCGACGACCGCCTCCTCACCACTACTCTCACCGGTCAGCATCGCACCCTGCTCCTCTCCGCCTGTCGATTCCGTACGTACTGTCACTTCAATGCCCCCTGCCCTAAAACTCAAGGCGTAGTAGGTTGAGATTGCAGTGGGGAGCCCCGCCGACCGATAAGGCCCCTAACCCACATGAAAGGAGCCTCCGAACGCCAAATCACCAACGGGCGGCCCTTTCCAAGCCCCTTCAGATGTGCTTTCCGAGTGAGCTCGCTCCCTTCGAGACTCTGGATGTCGCGCGACCCCTGGAAGTGCCGTCAGCCGGCCGGTAGGACAGGCTTCGCCCTGGCATTCTGTGAGCCCTTTGAGCGACATCTCAACGATCTCAGGATGTCCTAGACTGCACGAGATCTTGCGGCCTGTCAAGAGGAAAACCACTACATATTGTGGTCAATCCGCCAGAAATCGCTCTCATCGAGCCTCTCGGGACCCGGGCTCGAGTACTCTTCGGACAGGTGCCTCGAGCCGCAACCTTTTGTGGCTCAGTCAGATGCACTCTGCAGGGAGCCTCGAAAGGGGGACGCCTACTGCGTTTTGTCGCCCGAAGTCTCGAGAATTTCAGGGGTCGAGCTCTCACCGCCGAGCGGCTCGCTCGCGCGAACTGCTGCCAGCTTCTGCCGAATTTCGTCCAGCAACTCCGCCTCCAGCACCAGGACGGCCTCCCTGTCGCCTGACCTGGCGCCTACCCTACCCCCGGTGAGGGATCCGAAGATCAGGGTTTCCTCCTGCTCGCTGCTGGAAAGCCAGATTTCCAGATCAGGCTGAGCCCGACTCGCATCCAGGCTCTCGAGATCATCAGGGTTCCCGATGCCGGACGCCCTGGCCTCCACCAGCGAGTAGAGAAGATCACTGACGGCCGTGAAGGAGATCGTTTCGTCGTTGCGCACCCAATCCGCACCAGCCCTCGTGAGCGTGAGCTCGCCTTCGTCATCCTGGACTCGAACCGAGTCGATCTCATGGGTCCCGAGCGTCGTTAAATCCAGGGACCGCCACTCCTCGGGACTCGAGGCAAGCGACACCGCCAAAGGGGCGGAGGTCTCGAAGACCTGCTCACCGATTCGGGCGAAGGATCTGGCTGGGGCCTCTGGAACGGCTCGTCCCCAGTCCAGATGAAACTCTCCGTCTCCGTTCGAGGTGCTGACTTCGAC
>JAUWSP010000587.1 GCA_030610025.1 Acidobacteriota bacterium
GCGAAGTAGATTGGGGATACCGATCGTGGCCATGATGCCGATAACCGCGACGACGACAATCATCTCGATTACGGTGAACCCAGAGCGCAGACGTTGTCTCCTACTACGTTCCATTTGCAAGCTCCTTTTCCGGACGGGTGACTCTATAGCAAGGGCAATGCCAGAGATTCTGGACCCCGGCAGAGACCCTGTAAGTTCTTCTATGACAATGGTTTGAGCTGATTCAAGGCTCCTGGGGCCAGGCTGACTTGTTGTTCAGGTTTGTTACGAACCTACTCAAAAACGTCAACTGGGAAGGAGAGGGTCACTCTGGTTCCGCCGTCGGGACGATCCTCGAGCTCGACCACTCCGCCGTGAAGAGTCACAATGCGGTGGGTCAATGAGAGCCCCAGGCCCACGCCGTCCGCCCTGCCGGTGACGAAGGGCTGGAAGAGTCGCTCTCGGACGCTCTCGGGGAGGCCTGGACCCCGGTCCTCGATCACCAGCTCGATCTGATGGGAAGCGTGCCGCAGTCGGGCTCGTATGGGATCCTCGGCACCGATTACCGACTGCGCTTCGGCGGCATTGTGCAACAGGTTTCGGATGGCGCGTTCCAGCAGCTGGGAGTCCCCCTGCAGGGTCTGGGGGCTCGAATCGTCGACTTCGATCTCGACGGTCTTGCCGTCGAGTGCGGGATCGGCGGCCGCTCTGCGGAGGACCTGGACCAGATTCACCGCTTCGATTCTCGTGGTTTCCGGCCGGGCGAAGGCCAGGAAGTCCTCGAGGACGCGCTGCAGGTGATCGCTTTCTCGGCGAATCTCACTCAGGAAATCCGTGATCGATTCCTGGTCCGGATGCCGTTCGATGAGGGTCAGATAGCCGCGCAACGTCGCGAGGCTGTTGCGCAGCTCGTGCGCGACTCCGGCAGCCAGTTCGCCGAGGTGCGCCAGGCTCATGGCCAGCTGTTCCTGCTCGGCGAGCCGCTGCGTCTCGGTGAGGTCGACGAAGAGCACCAGGTGGCCGCGAACGGCGCCGTCGTCCCGCCGTAGGGCGTGGACAGTGAGGCCTAACAGGCGGCTACCTTGCGAGGTGTCGATGAGGACTTCCTGGCGCGGCAGACCGGTAGCCTGGTCGACCGCCTTCGCCAGGGCATTGCTGACCGCGGTGTGGTGGGCCAGATAGACAGCCACAGGGATCGGCTCGGAAGGCGGATCGATCTCCAGGAGCTCGGATCCCACTGAATTCACAGTCAGCACCATGCCGCCCGTGTCGATCAGGAGAAAACCGCTTTCCAAGCTCGGAGCGAGCGTGCGCTGGAGCACGGCGATATCATCCTCGGGGTCCTTCACCTTGGGCTCCCGAAGAGACTCCATGGCCCTTTCGACGGTGGAGATGAGGAACGTCACCTCGTCTTCGTCGCCCGGCTCACCGCCCAGGGTCCGGGCCTGCTGCAGGAGGGTGTCGAAGGGGCGGATCAAGCTGGGTAGGAAGAGCAGGACCAGCCCCATCAGCGCCACGTCCACAGGCAGCACGACCCAGAGCAGTTTCTGGGCGGTACGTCGCTGGCGGTCCAACTGGATCGCCGGTAGGTCGACGCGCACGACCTGGGAACCTTCGTCTCGGTCCAGAGGAGTAAATGCCGCTACAACAGGGCCCATCTGAGAATCGGGTCCGATGGCCGATGTCTGTGCCAGCTGGGGGCCTTGAAGCGATGCAAGAAGTGACCCGGTTCCAAAGTCGCCATAGGACACGAGAAGGTTGCCCTGATTGTCGATGACGGCGATGCCTCGGGCCCTTGGGGCGCGGCGGTGCAACATCGCTTCGCTGGGTAGTGGACCAGTTGTCAGGGTCGAAGCGACCTGACGGGCTAGGGTCGACGCTTCGATCTGTCGTTCCTCGATCAGCAGCTGGACTCCGCTCCGATAACTCAAGACGGCAAAGCCCGAGAGCAAGACCAGAAGGAAGAGCGTTGCCGGTAGCAGAACCGAGGCCTCCCGTCTCAGGCCCAACCGAAACCAACGTGAAGGCGTCATGGGAGAGCGTCGAAGTACAGAGCCAGGAAGTCACCAAAGAAGAGCGAGACGAGACCACCGAGAGCCAGGAAGACACCAAACGGCAGCTTCGAGCGAAGCCCGACCCGACCGGTCGACAGCAAGGCGATACCCGTTGCGGCCCCGGTCAGAGCGGCAACAAACAGTGTCGTCAGGACCCCCTGCCAGCCGAGGAAGGCACCGATCAGCGCCAGCATGTTGACGTCACCCAGCCCCATACCCTCTTCATTGCGTAGCCAGAACCAGAAGTTGATGAGCAGGATCAGCAGGCCGGCGCCGATGACTGCGCCAACGAGCGCGTCCAGGAAAGTGGTCTGTGGGTGCCAGGCGCGCAGTGCCAGGCCGAGAATGAGACCGGGCAGAGTGATGGCGTCGGGTAGCAGGAAATGCTCCAGGTCGATGGCGGCCAACAGCACCATGAGGGCAACGAAGAGGATGGCGATCAGGGTCTCGGTGGTGAGCCCGAATCGGAGGACACAGGCCACGAAGGCGGCCGATGTGAAGCCCTCGATGAGGGGATACCGCCAGGAGA
>JAUWSP010000342.1 GCA_030610025.1 Acidobacteriota bacterium
CGAGTCCATGAACGGCAACGAAGCGTCGGTGTAGCGGCTCAGGGCCTGCCCGAGCAAGATCCCGGCTACAGCCGCAATCGCAGCGAGAACCACCCTGCTCCTGTTCGACGCCAGCGTCACATGGAGCTCGCCGTGGTCCTCGCCTGCATGAAGCCAGGCCCACCAGCCGTAGATGGCGAGGCCGAAGTAGAGGGCCTGCAGCCCCATGTCCGCATAGAGCTTGGCCTGGAAGAAGACCACGGCGTACAGGGTCACGCTGATCATGGCCAGCGGCCAGCACCAGATGACCTGGCGGGCCGTCAGATAGACGGCGATCAGGGTGAGCACGACGGCGACCAACTCGAGAGAGACCATGGTTGGGTTGCCGGCGGGCTAGAGGTCGAGCTCCAAGGTCAGGACAGCGTTGCGGGTAGCGAGTGGATAGTAGAAAGGAATGCTGTCGAGGGTCTGCTGGCCGGTACTGCCCTGATTGATGAATTGATAGCTGTAGCCACTCGGATACTGGTCGTCATTGTCGAACAGATTGTTGATGAAGAGGGTAATTCTGGGGTTGGCGGCTGCCCACCAGCGGCCCAGGCTCATCGAGGCACGCAGATCGACGTTCGTGTAGGAGGGTAGCTGGAACGCCTCGAGACCGGTGTTGTCGAGCTGAGCGTCTTCCACGTAACGACCCATCAAGGCGGCACTCGTGCCTGACCCAACCCACTCGACCCCCAGGTTGAAGATCACCTCTGGAGTCAGGAGCGGTGGTACATCCCGGTAGGTGATCGGCTCACTACCGACCCATGTGCCCTGCTCGTCGTAGACATCGTAGAACTGGGTCCACTCGCGGATCCGATTGCGGCTCAGGTTGGAGCTGTGGAGGAGGGACCAGTGCTGGGTCGCCCTCCATTTGAGGTCGATCTCGAGGCCCCGTCGATAGGAGTCGTCGACATTCGTGCGAAGCGGCAGGCCGATCTCGGACAGCTCGCCGGTCAGCGCTATCTCGTCGGTGAATTCCATCGCATACACATTGGCTTGAAGCGCGATCTCTGGCGTGTTGAGATCGACGCCGAGCTCGAGGTCGAGCACCTCCTCAGGACGGACCGCTTCCAGGTCGTGGGGCACCGTAGCGTTGTCCTCACCCAGCAGGAGATCCATGCGAGCCGGCTCACGTTGCGCCCTGCCAAGAGAGGCGTAGACGCTCAGCCGAGGAGAGATCAGGCGGCGAGCCCCGATCTTGGGATCCAGAAATGTCCAGTCCACCGAGCCGAGATCGATATCTCCCGTGTACGAGAGCTCGGCCCAGCGGAGCTGCAGATCGCCGAACAGCAGCCAGGGCCCCAGGCGGTACTCGGCTTTGCCGAAGGCATTTGCCGTCTGTTTGTAACCGGTGTTCTCGTAGATTCGGCCCTGCTCGGTGTCCAGGGTGTGGTCACCGCTGAAGTCGTTGAAATGCACTCCGAAGGTGGTCGAAAGACGGTCGAAGCTCTTGCTGGCTGTGACCATCGAACCGACGAAGGCCTGGTCGATGCCGAACTGGAGCAGATCGTCTTTCGCCTCGGGGTCGTCCCAGAGGCGGAACCACCCATCCGCCCCGTTGTAGTAGAGAGAGGCCGTCAGAAGTGTG
This sequence comes from Acidobacteriota bacterium, assembly GCA_030610025.1. Classification (GTDB taxonomy): domain Bacteria; phylum Acidobacteriota; class Thermoanaerobaculia; order Multivoradales; family JAHEKO01; genus JAUVRX01. Next base: position 1,610 of record JAUWSP010000342.1, read on the forward strand.
TCGTTGTGAAGAGCGCGAGTGTACTTGAGCTGTGCGAAGTTCTGGCCGAAGTTGTCGCGTTCCTCGTCGTCGAGTGGGTTGAAACGGCGGTTCTCGCGCAGGATCTCCGGCTCGACAGCCAGCCAGGCCAACTGCGACTCTTCGTCGCCGAAGAAAGAGACCAGCTTCAGCGAGGAGCGCTCGCCTTGCCAACCGGCGTCGAAAAAGGCCGTCTGGTGTCTGGTTCCCGAGTTGTCCCTGTACCCATCAGTGTCGGCATACGAGAACCGGCCCCCGACCGAGATGCCGTTGGCGAGAACACCGGACTCGTAGGCCAGCGATGCCCGCTTGGTATCGAACGAGCCCAGGGCCAGGCGCAGGTCGCCACGCTGATCCTGGGCTGGTGGGGAGCTTGCGAAGTTCACCGACCCGCCGTAGGACGGCGAGCCTACCGACGAGGTGCCGACTCCCCGCTGAATCTGGATACTGTCGACTGCATTCGTGAAATCGTGGAAATTGTTGAAGTAGACTGCGTGCTCGGCCGGGTCGTTGAGGGGTGCGCCGTCGAAGGTCATGTTGATGCGGGTCTGCTGGATACCACGCATGCTGAAGTACGAGTAGTTGGAACCAACCCCCGAGTCCGAGTACCAGGTCATGGCCGGGGTGTACTGAAGCAGCTGGGGTAGATCCTGGCCGTAGCTCAGGGTGTCGATCTCCTCTCGATCGAGATTTGTCTTTGTGACGGGCAACGCATCCCCAGCCCGTATCCCGATGACCGTGATCGCCTCGTCGATCGTCGTCGCCGATTCCGGTTCCTCGGCCTCCTCGTTGACCGGCTCAGGTGTGTCTTTTCCCAGAGCCCCAGGAGGGATTCCGGCAAACAGGAGTGCAGCCAGGGCGAGCCACGGCAAACGATAGATGTTCTTCCCAGGCATGATCGTCCCCTTGGGGGCCGACCGACTCGGATCGAGCTCGAGACCGTTTCGAAACTGTTGTGGGGTCGGTCTTGCCGTTCCCTACGCCGGTATGACCCGGATCAGGTTCGAGGGTTTGCTCTCAGGCCGAGTGGCCACCCCTAGGCTGACTTCTCGACCCTCAGTCTCCCCCCTCGAGCCCAACAGGTCAAGCGCAGATCGAGTCGAGTATCGGAATCTTCGTGCCCTGGACGAAACCGACAGGTCTGGATTTCGTATGGACAGGAGGTTAGAGTGTTCCTGTGTCGTTCGAATCAGAAACGAAAAGGAGAAGGTATATGAAGAGAGTAACGGTTCTATTGATTGCATTGGCGGTCGTTGCAGTACCCTCGATCGCACAGAAGATCACCATCGACTACGCTCACGACTTCGACTTCGAGCAGGTCAAGACGTTTACCTACGTCGATACTCCGGACTCCAACACCGGCAACGATCTGGCGGACAATCGCATCAAGGCCAAGACGATCGCAGCATTGACCCAGGGTCCGAATGGTCTGAAGCAGGTCGATTCCGGGGGGGATATCTCCGTCACCTTTCATGTCACTACGAAGGACAACACCGTCTTTACAACCGACAACTTCGGTTACGGCGGCTGGGGCCCGGGCTGGGGTGGCTACGGGCGCTACGGTTACGGCGGCGACGGCGGCTACGGTGGCATGGGCACCACGACCACCAGGGCCACGACCTACACCGACGGCACCGTGATCCTCGATGCCTACGAGTCAGGCGACAAGCAGTTGGTCTGGCGTGGCACGGGCACCGTGACGCTCAAAGCGAAGCCGGAGAAGATCGACAAGCAGATCGACAACATTTTCAACAAGATGAGCACCAAGTGGCAGAAGATCCTCAAGAACCAGGGCCGGTAGGGCCCGTCTCTTGGGCTTGAGCCCGTATGTGATCTCGAGAAGGCGTTAGGAGCTCTCCTGGCGCCTTCTTGGTATTCATGGGATCCCCCTGCCGAACCCTGGACGCCTGGGTGGTTTCCACGGAGCTGAAACCGAGAATGACGAAGTCAAGCGATGAAAGATACCTGGCCTGATCGTGCGTAGAATCCGAGAGACCAAGTGGCTTGTTGTAGGACTGGCTCTGGTGCCAGTTGCCGGATCGATTCTGCCAGCGGCGCTGAGTGCGCAATCCCCCGAGGCTGTCCAGGCGATAGGAGGCTCGATCATGGAGCAGCGTTGCGAAGACGAGGTGGTGCAGCTGCACCGGTTCTTTCAGGATTGGTTCAACGGCACTCTTCCACCCACCGAAGACGAGTTCCGTCGATTCAGCTCGGTGATGGCCGAAGGCTTCGTGATCATCAGTCCCAGCGGGGAGCTGACCGAACGAGACGAACTGCTCGAGCGTCTGCGAGACGCCCACGGAATCTGGCGCGAGATGAACCGTCCGGGCAGGATCTGGATCGAGAATCTACAGGTCCGACATCAGGTCGGCGACCAGGTGCTGGTGCTCTATGAGGAGTGGCAGGAGATCGAAGGCGAGCCGCGAGGTCGACTCAGTACCGCTCTTTTTCGACGGCGTGAAAGCACTCCCAACGCTGTCGAATGGGTCCACGTCCACGAAGTCTGGCTTCCAGATCAGGACTAACCGGGGGCTGGATCCTACTCCGGACCGTC
>JAUWSP010000438.1 GCA_030610025.1 Acidobacteriota bacterium
CTCAGCGTCGCCTCGTCGGCCGCCTCGAACACGTCCTCCAGGATGCGCCCATCGGATGTGCCGACTCTACAGACGAACTGCATTCTCGTCCTCTTCCTCTCCTAGTTTCGGTCGCCAGCCGTCGAAGATACAGTCTCCCGAGGCCGCCGCGAGGTGCAGTGGATGACGACCATGAGGGCCTGTTCGCTCAATTCGGTGCGTGCCAATCCCAGAATCATCGGTTTGTCCAGCCAGAGGCTCAGATTCGTGTGGATCAGAACTTCCGCCTCGCCGTCCTGCTGCCGCCGCGCCACCTGAAAACCGTGCAATTTGATCCGCTGGTCGACCTGCACGACTCCAACCTGGAATCGAATCCGGAAATCGGAACCGATCCAGGCTTCGAGTTGTTGATTCTCCGATGCCTCCACATCGGCACTCGAGAGCAGGTCGAATCGGTCGTAGCGCAACAACTCTCGTAATCGCTCCTCGAGCGCCGGCGGCAAGCCCTCCGCGGCCTGATTGCCATCGCGGGTACTGCCCAGGCTCGCTCGGACGATCCTGACCTCGAACTGGAGAGGCGGCGCCGGGAGATCGAGCTCCGCGAGCAACGCCAGCGCTCGCTCTACCGTTTCGGACACATCTCGAATCACCAGGGTGTTGTCGACCGGACGAAGCTCTACCGCGCCTCGCTCTGTGAGCAGGGGGTGGATCAGATCGATAGCGTCCGCTGCGGCCCGATGCTGCAGGGTGAAGGTGCCCGTCACTATCGGCTCCGATGCGGAGCCCATCGCCGCGGCCAAAAACAGCAACGCCGGGATCGAAACTGCCAGGGCGAGAGTCCTGCATGAAGACATCGAAGTCACTGGAAGATTCGTGGGCGAGCTTTGGGCTGAAGGGCCCGCAATTCACTGCCTCTCCTCCCCGGCGGCAAAAATGTCGGTCTGGAACACCCGGTAACCTCTAGAGATCCAGGGTTTCGTCCACGATCATGACCACGGAAAGGTCCTCTTCGGTGAGCTGATACACCCTGGCGCCGGGGCGATTCAACTCCTCGATAACCGGCGGTACTGTCCTGTCGTCGATCCAGTGCTGCCATTCGGGCAGTGCTCGGGGTTGCTGCTCGGAGACCCTATCCACCATCGGTTCCGCACCATCTTCCAGCGGTCGCTCGCCAGTCAGGGGTAGAAGGGCGAGGGCAAACGCCAAGCTCGCCGCTACCATGCCCGACCTCCTAGCGCCTCGGGACCTCGATCTCCCACCGGCTTCGATGGCTCTCGACCGGCGCAACGTTCTGACGGTCGATTGAATCTCGGCGATCTGGCCCGCACCCAACCGGTCGGCCTCGAGGAGTGAGAAGACGACAGTCGAATCCCCCTCGACCGCGGCACGCCGACAGGATGGACAGGCTCGTAGATGCTCGACCAGTTCTTGCCGCGCTGCGGGCTCGAGGTCGACGAGAACGTCGGCCGAGAGACCTCGGTCGATCCGTTCGGCCAGATTCTGGCAGCCACGCTTCATCGGTCCTCACCCATCGGGTCCACTGGCGGGCCGGGGAAATACTCGGGGTAGCAGGCTTCGAGCTCGCGTCTCAGCTTGCGCCGGGCCACGAACAGGTGATTGCGCACCGTCGACCCTCTGCAGCCGACAATCGCGGCGACTTCCTTGGTTTCGAGACCCTCGATCGCCCTCAACACGAACACGACTCGTTGACGATTGCTGAGGCAGCCGATGAGCTTCAGGAGTATCTCCCCGATCTCTCGCTGCTGAAGCTCAGCCAGACTTTTCCTCTCACTGTCCACTGCCCGCAGCGACGAACCGGCCACGACCATGGCCCGCTCTCGTCGTTGCCGGGCCCGCAGGTGGTCAATCGTCAGATTCGTCGCAATACGGTAGATCCAGGTATTCGGGCTCCAGCGATCCCGAAACTCGTGGCGATGCTCCCAGACCCTGACAAAGGTGATCTGCACGATGTCCTTCGCCTCTTCCCGGTCGCCCAACATCCGACCGGCCACGCCGACCAGCCCCGGCGATTTTCGTACGATCAACTCGTCGAGGGCCCCATCCTCATCGTGCTGCAGGCCCCTCATGAGGTCTCGGTCCGTGGCCTCCTTCCAGGGGGGCTGTTTATCGGCTGAAGATGGAACAAGAAAGGGCATGGTCGGGTCCCTATAGTCTTACGAACAGTGGCCCATCAGCGTCTAGTGTCGATCCGTAACCGGTTCCATGCACGACGGGACCGTTTCATGGGTCACTTTGCCCTGCAGCGCCACCTCGCCACAATCCCCTGCCACCGTCTGAGGACTGGGCCGGGAATGGGGCTAGAATGCCGACACCACGACGGCCTCTCCTCTTACGGGTGTCGGCGCTTGCAAATCTGTCGGGTACGACCGCCGCTTGGAACGAATTATAGAACCGGATGCACCGACTACAGCCGCGACCGAAAGTAGCCATGTGGATTTTCTATCAGGTAGTCGCCATGTCGGCCATGATCCTTGCCGCACCCTTCTTGCTGATGCGGCGAGGTCGACACTATCTGAAGTCGATACCGGGCCGTATGGCCATGTATGAGGGTGTCGTCCCGAATCGCCCTGTTTGGCTGCACGCCGTATCGGTGGGAGAGGTCGGGGTTGCAGCTACCCTGATCAAAGCGCTGCCCCCAGAGCAACCCATGCTCGTAACCACCATTACACCCACCGGCCAGGAGCGCGCGCAGGCTCTGCTCGGAGATCGAGCTGCCGTTTCCTACCTGCCGTACGAGACCGACCTCGCGATCCAGCCCTTCCTGAGACGTTTTGGTCCCAGGTCCCTGATCCTGATCGAGGGAGACCTCTGGCCGCTCCTCCTGGCGCGAGTCGCGAAACGACAGTTACCGGTGGTAGTGGTGAACGGGAGAATCAGTGACCACAGCTTCCGACGGATGAAACGCCTGCGACCGCTGCTCGGCCCTCTTCTGGGGCGGGTCGATGGATTCGCGGTGCAGACCGATGAGGATCGACGGCGCCTGATCGAGCTCGGTGTATCCGCCGACCGCGTGCGACGCACCGGCAACCTGAAGTTCGAAACTCCGGAAGTCGAGCCACAGCCCTCGCTGGAGTCCAGGCTAGCCGAGCTTGCCGATGGACGACCGATTCTCATGGCCGGCTCCACGATGCACAGCGAAGAGGGCCAGGTCCTGGACAGCTTCGCTCGAATCGGGGGCGGGGATCGCGCTTTGCTGCTTCTGGCCCCCCGACATCCCGAGAGATGGAACGAGGTAGAAGAACTCCTCCAGAGCCAGGGCCAGGATGTGCTGCGGCGCTCACAATGGGGCTCGGGCCGGCGGCCCGACGTCGTGCGCTTGGACAGCCTCGGTGAGTTGGCGGCTCTTTATCGGGCCGCCGATGCGGCTTTCATCGGCGGAACCCTCGTCCCGACAGGAGGTCACAACCCACTCGAATCGGCTCGCTTCGGGGTGCCTACCGTCGTCGGCCCATCGATGGAGAACTTTCGGGAGATCGCAGCGA
>JAUWSP010000324.1 GCA_030610025.1 Acidobacteriota bacterium
ACCGAGCCGAAGACCACGACATCTCCACTGTTCAGGCTCTGGCCGGCGAGCTCTTCCCTGACGATCAGGTCGAGAAGGGTCGGAACGGTGGCCACCGAGCTGTTGCCAAGGTAGGAGATCGTCATCGGCATGATCCCGTCAGGGATCTCGTGCACGTCCTCGATCCGAAAGAGCCGTCGGAGGATCTTCTCGTTCAACCTGGCATTGGCCTGGTGCATCAGAACCTTGTCCACATCGGCCAGTGAAAGCCCCGCTTTCTGAAGAGTCTCATACAGCAAGCCGGGGACGGTGGTCACTGCGTACTCGTACAGCTTGTGACCATGCATCTTGAGGAACAGGGCGTCGTCCTCGTAGTCGGGGTTGTAGGAGGCTCCCATCCACATCAGCGATGCGTGCTCTAGAGCGTCCGATCGGGCCCCATGCGACAGGATCCCTACAGGCTCCGAGCTGGTCCGGGCCTCGAGGATCGCACTTCCGGCCCCATCGGAGTAGAGCATTGCATCCCGGTCGTGAGGATCCGAAACCCGGGACAGGGTCTCGGCGCCAATCACCATCGCCCGATTCGCATCGCCCGAGCGCAAGAAGTAGTCGGCCTGGATTACCCCCTGCAACCAGCCCGGGCACCCAAACGGCAGGTCGTACGCTATGCACCTGGGGTTTCGGATCCCAAGCCTCTGTTTGACCCTGGACGCCAGGCTCGGAACCAGGTCGGTCCTCAGATTGTTGGCCGGAATATCTCCGAAGTTGTGCGCCACGATGATGTAGTCGAGGGTCTCCCTGTCGATTCCCGAAGAGCGCAGTGCCTCTTCAGCCGAGATCACGGCAATGTCCGAGGTCACCTGGCCATCGGTCACATATCGCCTCTCAGAGATCTCGGTGATGCCCTTGAATTTCTCCAGTACCGTGCTATTGGTTGTCGGGTCGATCGCCTCTTCATAGCCCTTGTAGAACTCGTTGCCGATGAAGTCCTGATTGAGGATCTTCCTCGACGGGACATAGCGACCCGTACCTACAATCACCGAATATCTATCTCTTACCATCGCACTCTTCTTTCCCTTCTTCGGCGGCCCTTCGTCAATTCCCCACCTCATTGGTGAAGGCATGTGTGCGCTAGCCCCGAGTCAGGACAGGGATACGAGAGATTACTCTGAAACCTCCTCGGGTACCAAGACCTCTCGCAAGCGCGCTGTTCGAAGTACCTTCAGCCCCTGCGTCAGGCCATATACTTGCCGGACTTGAAGGGGACGATTGAAGAATGGAGCGAGTAGCCATCCTGGGTGCCGGCGCGTCCGGTCTGAGTACTGCCGCCTTGCTGCGGGAGCGAGGCTATGAGGTCACCCTATTCGAGGCCTCCGATCGCATCGGCGGGTTGGCGAGAAGCTTCGAGTGGCATGGCTTTCACTGCGACATTGCCCCCCATCGCCTCTTCACCCACGACCGCGAAGCTCTCGATTTTCTCCTTCGGCTGGTACCCATGCACAAGCACCGTCGGCGGAGCTCGATCTTCATTGCCGGCAAGAAGGTCCATGATCCCGTCAACCCCGTCGACCTGATCCTGCGCCTACCACCGAGGATCAGCAGCCGCCTGGTCAAGGACTATCTTTTCAAGCCCAGGCTGCCCGAGGAGTCTTTCGAGAACCTGGCGCTGAACAAGTTCGGCCGAGGCCTTTACGATCTCTTCTTCGAACCCTACACACGCAAGATGTTCGGTGTGTCACCAGCCGAGATCTCGGTCGAATGGGGCAGGCAGAAGCTGCGGACCTCCGGATTGCGGGATGTCTTCCGGCGCAACTCGAAGATCTTCTTCCGTCACTTCTACTACCCGCTGCAAGGCGGGTACGGTGCTATCTGCCAAGCCCTCTACGACCAGGTAGAGGATCGGGTCGAGCTCCAGGCCCGTGTCACCGGCCTCGAGACCACGGATGGAAAGGTGAAGGCGGTCAACTACGAACAAGAGGGTGCGAGCCACTCATTCGCCTGCGACCGGGTGGTGTCGACCATTCCAGCCACCGTTCTGGGCTCGATGCTGGGACACGACTTTTCCTTGCGCTTTCAACCCGTGACGCTGGTGTATCTGCTCTTCGACAAGCCCAGCGTGATGCCCTATCACTGGATCTACTTCGGGGACGGGGATGTGGTCATCAACCGCATGGCCGAATTCAAGAACTTCGCGCGTGGTGGCGTGCCCGAGGACCGCACGGTGATCGTCGCCGAGGTGACCGCGGCCACAGACGATCCCCTGGGAGATGTTCTCGGGGCCTTCGAGCGCTACAACCTCGCCCATCGTGACGAAGTCCTCGATAGCCTTCAGATCCATGAGCCCTTCGGATACCCGGTCTACGACCGACACTACGAATTGGCGGTGGAAGAGGCCAGGCAGGTGTTCGGGGCCCTGGACAATCTTCATCTCGTTGGGCGCAACGCCGAGTTTCGACACATCGAAGTCGATGAGGACCTGGCCTCCGCCATGAATCTGGTCCGCCAACTCTCCGGCGACGCCCCCAGCCAACAACCCCCAAGCCCCTAAGCCAACTAAATGACCTCCCAGACCCTCCTCGAGCTCGGCACGCTGGACCGCCTGAGCAAGAAAACCACCCGGATCCTGTTGGGACTTCTCCTGCTCTGGGCATTCGGCCTCAGGGCCTGGAACGCCACGCCGGATCTGACCTCGACCCGCTTCTGGGACGAGCGCTACGGCCTGCAGAACATCGAGCCGCTGCTCAGGGACGGACAGTGGAGGCCAGTACACGGACTCCACCCTGGCCTGTCGTATCTGCCCCACGCTCTGGTCTTGAAGGGCAGCGACCTCCTCTACGAGCTCACCGGAAGGGAGTCTTTTGCAGTACTCCAAACGAGGAGCGGCTTCACTCCAACCGCCTATCTGCTCTGCCGACTACTTCAGGCTGTCTTCGGCACCCTGAGCCTCCTGCTCGTCTATTGGATCGGGACGAGGCTGGGGAACAACCGACTGGGCCTACTGGCAGCGTTTCTCCTGGCAGTCGTGCCCTGGCATATCCGCCAGTCGGTGATCTACAAAGCGGACATGGTGCTGGTGCTGACCGTGGTCCTGGCCTTCTACCTGAGTCTGCGAGCCATAGAGAGACCCACGTTTCCGATCTACGCCGCCACTGGCGCGGCCATCGGCCTCGCCATGGCGAGCAAATTCAACGCCGGGCCAGCAGCCATACCCATCACCCTCGGCACCTTGTTGAGCAGCCATCGGAGCAAGAAGACCTTCCTCTGGCTGGTGGCGGCAGGGGCTATCAGCATTGCCGTCTTCCTTCTCTTCAACCCCTATGTCTTGATCGAGCCTGACATCTACCGAAGATCCATGAGCAGGACCGTTCGGGTCTACGCCCGCAAGGGAGCCGCCAAGGGTGTCGACTCACCGCTCGACCTGGTGCCACGCACCCTCGAGACCTTGATGTCGCCTTCGTTCCACGGTCTGGTTATCGGAATTGCTGCATTGGTCGGCTTGGATGTACTGACTTACCTCTCTATTCGCTATCTGAAGCGGTCCAGGATCGCTCTCTACTGGTTGATGGCTCTCTCCTTCATCCTTTCCTACTCCGCGCTGTATGCGGTGAGCACTCCCAATCCGAGCGCTCACAACTGGCTGCCCCTGACACCCTTCCTGGCTCTTGCCGCCGGCTGGACCCTTCTCGCACTCTGGTCGATGCTTCGGGAATACCTGCCCGCCCAACAGCGACGTCCTCTCGGGAGAGCCGCCGCCGTCGGCCTTGTACTGCTCCTGGGCTGGCCTGCCAGCATCTATACCTACAAGAGCACGGTGCCTTCGACAGGAAATACGGCTCTAAGGCTGCTGACAAGAAGCCTGAAGCAACCCCCGGGTCGACAGGTACTCTCCGAATTCAACTTCAAGATCCCGCGCATGCAGGAGTACAGACGAGCCCGGCTGGCGCTCCAACAGGTGGACTCCCTGAATCTTCTTACCCGGCGGGAGCTCGACAGGGTCGACTCCGAGGTCTTCCCCGGGGCCCGTCTGGAGGATCCAGAGCAAGGGCCCTTCTACCGAGACCGGATGGACAGCCTCCCGGAAGGTGACGTCCATGTGATCCGACCTCGCCTTTTCAAGGCATGGGGCCCGGAAGTCGTGGTGCTGATCCATCCCCTGCGCTCGGTGGCGGAGCCGGAGCCTGGCGAGTGGGTTCGAACCGCGCAGGATCGGCGTCTCTATGTTGCTCGGCTGGACTCACAAGAAAACCCGGAAGGACCCGTATCCATCCAATTCCGCCGGCCCTCGAGGAGCCGGAAC
>JAUWSP010000256.1 GCA_030610025.1 Acidobacteriota bacterium
ATGGCCGTTACAAGCTCGAGGTCGTCTTCATGGCCAATGGTAGGAAGGCTGGCGTCCATACGGGGATGTTCTTCGTCGAACAAGGGCTCGCGGTCAGCCGGGACGCCAAGAGGGCTCAACTGGCGGCGCTGCGCGGCGATCTGGCCAAGGGCCGGCAGCAGATGGCAGCCAGGAAAGGCAGCGCGCCGATGTCCTCTGATCGCCCCGAGCTGTCGTTCGGTCAGGGTGGTGTCGATGGGCCGATGTCGACCGAGTCGCCGACGCCTCAAGGAGCCGGGTTTGCCGACTACCTGGTCGTCTACCCGAACCTTCGCCCCAACTACTCATGGGCCTCTCTCGGAGGCTACAACCAGGTGACCTACACCGCTCAGAATTGGTCGATGGTCAACTCCTACGGCAGCCTGGGGCTCTACTTTGGGGGGTACCCTTATCCGCTCGACTACGTCGCCGGCTATCCCTATCCCCAGATTACCTTCACGCCTGCCTACGGCTACTACGACACCACGGTCGGAATCGGTACTACCGCTCCGGTGGAGACGCTGGACATCAATGGCGCCTACTCCTACTGGGGTCACATCGGAATCACTGGGTGGGGAGGCTACCAGAGCTATGTCGTAGTTGGAGGGATCGGAACGTGGTTGTATGACGACGACTACCAACCCATCGTCACCTTCAACCACGGTGCAGATCCGTTGACCCTGGTCGTCGACGCCGAAGGTGTCGGTGTGGGCGACTTCTACTCCGGGGTGCCAATGGAGGATCTGCACGTCAAAGCCTAGGACCCGCAGCTGCTCGTGGCGTCCACTTCCCCGACGACCACAGGCCGCACCCTGGCTTACCTGAAGAACAGCGGTGACGTGAGATTCTTCTGGGAGAACACCGCTTCCGGGGACATCTGGCAGATGTCGATGCTTTCCACGGTTCTTCAGATGGCGACGCCTACGGGGAGTGGGAAATTCAGGGTACGGAAGAGCGGCGGCCTGCAGGCGTTGAATGGCTCGACGGAGATCATGTCCCTCAACTCCACCGGTGACCTCAAGGTGAAGTCGGTCGAGGAGACCTCGAGCCGCGAGGAGAAGCGGGGATTTGCGACCGTGGATGGGCTCTCGGTCCTGGACAAGGTGGTTGCTCTGCCGATATCCGAGTGGAGCTACAAGGTCGACAATCCGTCGGTGCGGCATCTCGGCCCCATGGCCGAGGATTTTCATGGGGCCTTCGGACTGGGCAAGAGCGACACAGGCCTGGTCTCGTTGGATACCTCCGGAGTGGCTCTGGCGGCAATCCAGGGTCTGAATCAGAAGCTCGTCGAGAAGGACGCCAGAATTCACGAGCTCGAGAATCGCCTGCAGGGAGTCGAGGAGTTGGAGCTTCGACTGCTGGAGCTCGAGCAACTGGTAGAGCGACTAGTAGACCATTGAAGGTGGGTGTTTGCAGTGAGCTTGCTGACCTCAGGGCGCCTCTGGGACAGGCGGCCGAGTTTTGGTGAATGCCAGGAGGCGGAGATTGGCGCAAAAAAGCGCGGTTTGCGTATTGATGTAGATAGGAGTCCATATTGCATGCAGTTTCTGTTATAAGATTGCTTGACAAACCCGTAAAGGCTTTGTAGCGTGAAGCGAGAAGAGGTACATCCGGATTTATAGGTGACGTCGAAACGGAGGATTGCCATGTCCAAGATCAAGTACAGTGTTTTGCTTGCAGCCCTAGTTGTTCTTCTGCCTGCTATTGCAGGCGCCAATGCCTTGGACGTCAACGCCAACGCCGCGCTTACCGGCTCGGTCGGTTCGGCGTGCGGCGGCAGTCCCTGCGGTCTCGAGGTCGTGATTACGGATCAGGTCGCGGCTTACGTTGCGTCTACCCATCCGGATGCGGAGAGCCATGTCGTGATCACCTTCCGGGTCGACCCGAACGACATCGTAATGCCCGACTTCAACGGTGACCTACCCGGACGGATGCGAATCCTCAAGGCCTATAGCGATGCCGCATCAGCTCGCCAGCACCACTTCGTGACCCTGAAACGGAACAAGAATGACGACGCCTTCAGGCTGGCGGTGTTGCAGAGGAACAACAACGGCGACTTCGCGTTCATCGGAGAGTTCTTCCTGGGGAACATTGACAACGAGATCAAGATCGATTGGACGGCGGGGAATCCTGGTACCGTCGTGGTCTATCGGAACGGCGTGGTGAAGGCTCAGAGAGACACCCTCAACTTCGCCGACCATAACTTCGACGAAGTTCGTTTGGGCGCTCCGGGTGGCGATCCCGATGCCATCACTGCCGGTGTCGCTGGAAGCATCTACCTCGACGAGTACGTTTCGACCCGCTAGAGACTGCAAGCCTGTCTGATTGTCTGGAAGGCCCTCTGGTCCAGAGGGTCTTTTTCTTTTCTTGCCGAAGCCGAGAAGCTCTGGCACAATCGACGCATTCTGGGGCCTGCCTCACCTGCCTCGAGGCAGGCAAGAGATCGTGAAGAAAGTAACGAGTGCTCTTCTCCTGACCGCGCTTACGCTGGCCCTGCTGGAAGCGGGCTCGTGGTTCTACTTGTCGGTTTTCGAGGATCTGACCTACGCTGATCTGGCGCAAGAGAAGAGCAGGCACGTCACTATCGTCATGGCGGGGAAGAACCCCGGCGACCTCAGGTTCTGGAACAACCAGAGATTTCAGCTGCATCCCTATTTCGGATACACGCTCGAGCCCTGGAGCGATGAGGGGGTCAACAACGCGGGGCTGATCTCCGACAAGACCTATCCCTATGAGTCGGATCGAGACAGTCTCGCGGTGGGTGTGTTCGGCGGGTCGGTGGCAGGGAATATCTTCTTCCATATCGACAGGGTGCGTCGAAAGCAGGTCGAGAAGCTGCTGCTGCCTCATATCAGGGACAAGGGCTACACGCGTGTCGAGTTTCTGAACTTCACGCTGGGAGGCTACAAGCAGCCCATCGACCTGTTCAATTTCATCTACTACCTCGACACGATCGATGTGGCCATCTTCATCGGGGGGTTCAATGAAATCCATCAGTTCGGCACCAATGTGGCGAACCACGAGTTTCCGGCGGATTTCCCGAAATGGAAGTACTGGAGGGTGCTCGGTGAGGGGAATTTCAGTCCTTCCGAGCTGAGGCTCATCGCCCAACTGGTGAGCAACCGCGATCGGCAAGAAGCGCTGACCGCCTTCGCATCGACACCCGTCTTGGATCACAGCATGTTCGTACACATGGTCTGGAAGGCGGCAACGGCAGTGCTGATGAAGTCGGTTGGGGAGCTCCGAGGGGAGTTGGAAGAGGAAGCGGAAATCGAGCGGGTCTACCCTCAGATTACCGACGGCGGCGACCTGGAGAGTATCTCCAATGCCTTTCTGGTGAAGCTCCGGAGCTACATGAGGAGCGCAGACGCGGTGGGGCGAGCCGGCGAGGTGCCGACCCTGTTCGTCCTCCAGCCAAATCAATACGTGCCGAACTCGAAGCCGCTCAGCGACGTCGAGAAGCGCGAGTTTCTCACCAGTGAGAATCTGCCTCAGATCATCGCCGAGTGGTATCCGCGAGTTCGCAAGCTGTACAGTGATCTCGGTTCAGAGGGGATCTTCACTGTCGATTTGACGGAGGTGTTTTCCGATACGCCAGAGACCACCTATGCGGACGAGTGTTGTCATCTCAACGCATTGGGCCGGAGGATCGTGACCGACAGGATTTTCGACGCCGTCATCTCCAGAGAAGCATTTCTGGACGCCTTGCCGAGAGCGGATCTAGGGCAACGAAGCGAGCTACGATGAAGTCTTCCCGCTGGCTGGTAGTGCTACTTCTGGCGATGGCAGGTCTGGGGCTCGGATGCTCGGGGAGCCATGACGGGTCAGTGGCCGAGCCTTCATGCGACGGCTGCAACGTTCTCCTGATCTCGATCGACACTCTGCGAGCCGATCACCTGGGGTGCTACGGCTACGATCGAGAGACCTCGCCCGCCATCGATGCTCTGGCCTCCCAATCGGTGGTCTTCGAGAGTGCTTACAGCACTTCGTACCACACCGCCGACTCGCACATGTCCGTCTTCACTTCGCTCTACCCCTCGGTGCATGGAGTGCGAAACAGCAAGGGGAAGACGGGGCAGGTGCTCTCGTCGGCGGTTTCGACCCTGCCCGAGATCCTGCAGGCCAACGGATACGCCACTGCCGGGTTTCATGGTGGCGGCAATGTCTCCGGGGTCTATGGATTCGCCAGAGGCTTCGACAGCTACAAGCGAACGGACGAAGTAGGCGACGCCATCGCCTGGATTCAGGAGACTTCCGCTAGACCCTTCTTCGCCTTCGTCCACACCTATCATGTGCACGATCCGTACACTCCCCAGCCGCCCCATGACTCGCTCTTCGCCCCGAACTACCAGGGCCCCATCTCCGCGGATCGGCAGGCCCTCCTGGATCGGACCGAAGACGAGAGCTTCACCGAGCTCCGTGATGCCTTCTGGGACCAGTTCGATCCCTCCAGCAGGGAGGACATCGAACACCTGAAGGCTCTCTACGACGGCCAGATCCGCGAGATCGACGGCCGCATTGGAGAGTTGGTGAGCGCTGCCCTGGAAGCCGATGAGAGAACCCTCGTCATCCTCATGTCGGATCACGGTGAGGAGTTTCAGGAACACGGCAGGTTCCTGCACGACCAACTGTACGAGGAGCTGCTGCGAGTGCCGCTCATCCTGAGACTGCCGTCCGGTCGATCGGGCCGAGTCGAAGAGAGGATCAGCCTCCTGGACCTTGCACCGACGCTACTGGACCTACTGGGTATCGAGCCTCCGGCTCAGTTTCAGGGCAGCAGCCTTCTTCCGGTGATCGAGGGCAAGGAAGATCGACCCCTGGTCTACGGAGAAAAGGTGGTGCGGTCCCCTTCGGGCGATGAGATGGCGGAAGAGGGAGGCCGCGGCATCCGAGCAGCACTGATCGTCGACGACTGGAAGGTGATTGC
>JAUWSP010000289.1 GCA_030610025.1 Acidobacteriota bacterium
ACCGGGGCCCGTGAGGGGCTGGCCATCGACTGGGCCAGCGGCTACCTGCTGTCTCGCGATCATGAGATGTTCCTGGTTCTGGCCAAGCCGAGCCGGCCGCCCCAGGACGTTGACTTCTCGCGCCAGCTCCTGGGGGAGGTGCAGGGCGTTCTTGATGAGCTCGAAAGGGAATGGCCAGCAATGATGGGCTCGAAGAAGCTCGACATTCCCGAGGTCTCCATGGGCGGGCGCTACGTGATGGCCCTGGGCGACGATGCCCTGATTCGGCGCGACGTCGCCGTCAACGTGGCGACTTCGATGCTCGGAGTCCTGACGCTGTTTCTGATCGCTTTCCGACGATTCGGCCCCCTGATCTACGCCTTTCTGCCGCTGACCTGCGGCCTGGCCCTGACCTTCGGATTTGCCGGTCTGACGTACGGCAAGCTGAGTGCCGCTACCAGCGGAGTTGCGGCTCTTCTCATCGGCCTGGGCATCGATTTCGTCATTGTCTCCTACGGCAGGTTCGTCGAGGAACGGCAGCGAGGGGCGTCCTTGGAGGAGGGGCTGGCGAAGATGAGCGGTTCGTCAGGCCGCGCAGTGGTGGTCGGTGCGGTTACCAGTGCCGCGACCTTCTACGCTTTCGGTGTCACTGAGTTCACCGGCCTGTTCCAGATGGGTTTGCTGACAGGAACCGGGATCCTGTTCTGTATGGCTGCAGTTCTGTGGCTTCTCCCGGCCATGCTGTCCTGGAGCGAGTACCATCATCGTCGGCGGGCGAAGCAGCCACGTCTCTATCTTCACGGACTCGGTAGCGAGCGGCTGGTTCGAGCCAGCCTCAGAGTGCCGAGAATCGTCCTGGTCGCCGGCCTTGTCGTGACGGCCCTGGCGGGCTGGCTGGCGCTGCGGTTGGAGTTTGTCGACAGTGTCCAGTCGATGCGCCCAGCCGGAAGCGAGGGATCTGAAGTGCGGGACGAAGTTGCGGAGAGGTTCGGCGTGGGCTTCGAACAGATGATGCTCGTCCTTCATGGTGACTCGATGGAGGACGTCCTCACCCTGGCCACACAGGCTGCTGATGGCGCTCAGGATCTGGTCCAGCAGGGTGTTCTCTCTGGTTACGATTCGGTGTCCTCTCTGATTCCCCCGGTGTCTCTCCAACGCGAGAATCTCGCCTGGCTGGCCGAGGCGCGGCAGGGTCCCCTGGATATGCAGAGAATTCGCACGGTCTTTGAGAGCACAGCTCTCGAAGAGGGCCTCCGGACGGAGCCCTTCGAGCCGGGGCTGGACCTTCTGGACAAGGCGATCAGCCGGGATCGGACAGTTGCCATGGAGGACTTCGATGAGGTGAGTCAGGCGCGCTCCCTCCTCGATCGGTATCTTCACGAGACGGAAGAAGGCTGGAAGAGCGTTGTCTACCTGTTCCCGAAGGGAACGCTGTGGCGACGTGAAGCCCCGCCTGGAGCCGTTCAGCTGGCCAATCAGCTCGGGCCGAATGCGGTGCTGACGGGCGCCAAAGTGGTCAGCGGTTTCCTGCGGAAGACCGTCCTCCACGATGCAGTCGTCGCAGCGGTGCTGGGCTTCCTGGTGGTGGGGCTCCTTCTCTGGCTGGACTACCGGCGGTTGTGGGACACGATCCTGACTCTTGTTCCTCTGCTGGTCGGCCTCGTGTGGATGCTGGGTGGCATGGTGCTGATGGGTGCCAACATGAACTTCATGAACATCTTCGTCTCGACCATGATCATCGGCATCGGCGTCGACTACGGGATCCACATGATTCATCGCTACCGGGAGCTTGGCGAGAGCTCCGAAGAAGAGCTCGTAGCCGGCTTCGTGGAGACGGGCAAGGCCATCGTTCTGGCCGCTCTCTCGACGACTGTCGGTTTTGGTTCCCTTTCCCTGTCCCACTACCCAGGCCTGCAGTCGATGGGTAAAGTCGCCGTTCTCGGAGCCCTGTCCACCGCACTCGTAGCGATCACGCTGCTTCCTGCCTACCTGCTGCTGCGCTACAGAAAGCGCATGACCTCCCAGGCCGAGTAGGCCCCTACGCCCTCAAGCGCCTGTCACTTCATGCAAACGCATGAGGTTGGTGCCCGGCTCGTCTCCTTGCAGGTCCCTCATCAACAGGATGAGCTTGTCGCCAGGCGCGACCTTGTCGGAGGCTAGGAGATGCCGCTCGACCAGCTCGACAATCTCACCGTGGCTTTTCACGCGGTCGTGCACGACGACGGGGCGAGTGCCCCAGAGAATCTGGACCCGCCTCGCGACCTCGGGACTGGGAGTAAAGGCGAGGATCGGAGCTCGAGGGCGATATCTGGCAAGCAACCGGGCGGTGAAACCGCTCTGCGTGAAGGTGACGATCTGACGGACTCCGAGGTTGGCGGCGGTGAAGACGGCGGCACGAGCGATCGCGTCGGCGATCTCGCTGCCCTCGAACGGCTGGCCGGCTCCAGCCGCACCCGCCGCGTGCGCAGCTCTCTCGGCAAGGGTATCGGCCGCGTCTTCGGATCCATCGAGCTGAAACTGATAGGCCTCAGCCTCACAGATGATCCTGGCCATGGTCTCGACGGTCTCGGCGGGAAACTGGCCGACGGCGGTTTCGCCGGACAGGAGCATCCCATCGGCACCGTCGAGGACCGCATTGGCCACGTCTGAAGACTCGGCCCGGGTCGGCCGGTGGTGCTCCATCATCGACTCGAGCATCTGGGTGGCTACGATCACGGGCTTGCCCGACCGTAGGCAGGAATCGATGATTTTCTTCTGCAGGACCGGCACCCTATGCAGTGGCACTTCGACGCCAAGGTCGCCTCGGGCCACCATCACCGCATCGGCCGCATCGACGATCTCTTGCAGATTGGCTACCCCCCTGGCGCGTTCGAGCTTTGCCATGATGGGTAGCTCGCCACCCGACTCGCGAACCACCTGGCGGATTCGAGCCAGGTCGGCAGCCTGGCCGATGTAGCTGGCCGCCAGGTAGTCGGCCTGCTCCTCGATTGCCAGTGCTATGTCACCGCGGTCCTTGTCTGAGATCTCGAAGGGTAGGTCGGTGTCTGGAAGGTTGATGCCCTTCCTTGTCGAGATCGCCCCGCCGACCAAGACGACCGCTTCGGCGTGGCTCTCGAGGGCTTCTGTGACCCGTAATTCCACGAGGCCGCCATCGATCAGGAGCCGTTGGTCGGGTCTGAGGTGACGCAGAAGGTCGCTGTCGCCCAGGGGAATCGCGACATCGGAGGCCTCGGCGGCGAGGGTGACGGTCTCGCCCCTGGTCAGCCAGCGAGGACCATTGGGCACTTCGCCCAGTCGGTACCTGGGGCCCATGAGATCCAGCAGGATGGGCACGTAAAAGCCCTTGTCATTGGCGACTTTGCGAATTCTGGCGATGTTCTGTCGATGCTCTTGTGAGTCGCCATGCGAGAGATTCAGGCGGACGACGTCGACTCCGGCTTCGAAGAGTCGGCCCAGCGCCGCTTCGTCGGAGCTGGCCGGACCCAGAGTTGCAATGATCTTGGCTCGTCGGATCATGGCGCTGGAGTATAACTCCTGGTCGCGATACGACACCTGGCGCGGATTTGCTACCATCGTGCGCCGAGCTGGAAGAGGAAACCGAAACCAATGTTCGACGGACTTCAAGGAAAGCTGCAAAACACATTTCGCCGCTTGAAGGGCGAAGGCCGGGTCTCAGAGGAGATCCTGCAGGAGGCGCTGCGCGAGATCCGACTGGCTCTGCTGGAGGCAGATGTGCATTTCCGGGTGGTCAAGGCCTTTGTCGGCAGGCTGCGGGAGCGCGCCATCGACCAGGAGGTTCTGGAGAGTCTGACCCCGGATCAGCAGGTCATCAAAATCGTCCGAGACGAGCTCATCACACTGCTCGGGGAGCCCGGCCAGGAGCTCGAGTTGGGTGGGCGTCCGACAGTGATTCTGCTCTGCGGTCTCCAGGGCTCTGGAAAAACGACGACCGCGGGAAAACTGGCTCTACGCCTCAAGAAGAGGGGGCGACACCCGCTGCTGGTTGCGGGCGACCTGCAGCGCGCAGCTGCCGTCGAGCAGTTGGCCCAGGTAGGAGCCGGGGTAGGAGTGCCCGTGCTGGAGCCCGAACCTGGCGAAGATGTCTTGAAGCTGGGGAAACGCTCGATGAAGGCGGCGCAGGAGCGGGGCCAGGATGTGGTGTTGATCGACACCGCAGGCCGATTGCACGTCGACGAGCCTTTGATGGAGGAGATTCGAGATCTGGCGGCGGCGGTGGAGCCCACCGAGACTCTGTTGGTGGCCGATTCCATGACCGGGCAGGATGCGGTCCGCAGTGCGGAGGAGTTTGCCCGGGTCTTACCGCTCACCGGCGTGATTCTGAGCAAGTTGGACGGCGACATGCGCGGCGGGGCCGCTCTCTCCATCAAGAGCGTCGCGAAAGTGCCCATCCGCTTCGTAGGCGTCGGCGAGAAGGCGGACGACCTCGAGCTCTTCCGTCCCGAGAGCATGGCTTCCCGAATCCTGGGGATGGGTGATGTGCTTTCCCTGATCGAGAAGGCCGAGGAGGGACTCGACGCGGCTGAGACCCAGCGTCTCGCTGAACGGATTGCCAAGCAGGAGTTCACCCTGGAGGATCTGAGGGATCAGCTG
>JAUWSP010000087.1 GCA_030610025.1 Acidobacteriota bacterium
CGCCAGGACCTTCATGGAGCGCTAGAGATCCCGCGCGATGCTGACAAGATGGCGGCGCCGCCGGATGTAGGGAAGGGGCTTGCCCCCTCCCGCGGGAGCCCGCAAGGGGCTCCCCTACAAAGCCGACGCCGTCCCCCTGCGGACCACCCGGGGGGACCTCCACGCGAAACCGGGTCTTTAGAGGCTGCACAAAAAATCGGCCGGGCGCGAGGCCCGGCCTTGGATTGTCCACACTGACAGCTGTTCGCTACGGCGCCGAGGCCGACCAGGAGGAGGTGTCTCCGCTCTCGAAGCCATCCGAGAAGACGACTTCCGCCGCATCGAAGGCGAACGAGACGATGCCGGTGCTCCAGCCGGATGAACTGGTGTCTACAAAGTATTCCTGCGTATACCAGAAGGTGAGATCGTCATCGGGATCGACGTTCATGGAGCTGTAGTCACCCCAGCGGGAGTTCCCCGTCTGGGATCCACCACCTGCGAACGGCGTCTGCTCCGCTCTCATGGTCCCGAGAGGATCGCCCGCCAAGCGGCCCGTGTAGCGAATCGACGGATGCGTGGTCAAGGACGAGACGCTGTAGCCCAGCGCGATGTTGCCGTTCTTGTCCATGGCGATGCTTCCCATCCAGCGGTTCTCGCCATCATCGGGATCAAAGACGTTGTCCTGCTGCATGAAGGGAGATCCAAAAGGATCCCGGATTTCGAACCAGTGGACTCCAGCGCGATCCGTGCCGTCGGCATCCACGGTGTGGCTGCCGACCAGTACCTCGTAGCTACCCATGTTCCGGTAGGCCATGCGATGCATGAGCCGGGGAGCGACAGGTTCGAGGAGCGGACTATCCTGCAGTCCAAAGGGTGGATTGTCGTACGGTGGCTGCGGGATGCACTCTCGATCACCGGGGCAGAACGTAGGATCGATATCGATCGTATCGAGAACGTAGTCGAAGTCGAGACCATCACCAAACGTCGAGTTGCCCGGAGTATTCCAGTCGACGTCGAATTGCCAGAACCACAACTGATCGGCCGAAAGAGGCGGCTCGGACCAATCGGCATCTTCCCACTCGATGAAGAGACCCGGACGCCCTGCGGGAGGTGGGGAGGCCGCACCGTCCCAGTCCACTGGAATCTGAGCACCGTAGAAATCATCGTGAGCGAACAGGTCGAACTTGACCATCGTCGCGGCGTTGCCCTTCAGCATCTCTGCCCACTCGAAGGCCGCAACCCCCTGTCCTGCCCATGTCCCCCCGGCAGACATGTCGAACTGGTTCGCCGCCATGTACAGCCCATCCGGCCAGATGCCGAAGTGGGGATAGTCGTTGAGAATCGTATCGGACCAGTGGAACTCGTATGTGTGCCAGCTACCGGTCGGATCGCCGGTCGCCGAGACGGCGATGCATTGTCCGTACTCGGTATTCGGCCCGAGACCAAAGAGATAGAACTGGCTGATCATCCACCGGCCATTCGTACTGTCGTAGAGGACGATCGGATCGCCGTCGTTCTGGGACTCGCACCTGCCTCCGGCCCCGGTCCAAAGGTCGTTGACGTTGAACGGCCCAAGGACCACAGCCCCCGTCGCCTTGTTGAACACCGCATAATCTGTGTTGACCGCCTGCACGTAGTACATAGGTCCCACGTCGCCCACAGTGTCCGGTGGCGACCAACCCGTGGCATCGATTCCAGGGAAGGACTTCAAGGGCGTGGGCGCCGGATCGGGCGGATAGGGTGGTGGCATGCGTTCTGAGCCCATCGATGGACCCGAGCGCGAAACCTTGGGCATTCTGCCAAGTGGGTTGATCTCACGGGGCTCGCCTTCGAAAGGTACTCTCGGCTCTCGCACCAGGTCTCGAAGCGGCGCCGAGGTGCTGTGGCGCACGGATTGACTGACGATGGGGCCCGCCTGGCCATCGGACTGGGCCTGGGCAGGCAGAGCTCCGGCGATGATGACCAGCGACGTCAGGAAGAAAAAGAGACGATTGGGTCTGTAGCTTTTCACGGTTACTCTCCTCGCAGTGGAAGAACTGCTGAGCGAAACGCCCGCGGAACCGGGAAATGTTAGCATTTCGCAGTCCATGAACCTACTCGCCCCCGTTTCTCTGCGCCTGACTGTGCTGGCCGTCGGCCTGACCCTTCTGCTTCCTGCAGTGGCCTGCTCGAGCTCCACTCCGCCTCCTCCTGAGCCTGACCAAGAAGCTCAGAGCCCGGCTCGACTCAACGCAGCACTCCGCACGGCAGTGACTTCCGGAGATGCCGCAGCGATTCCCGGCCTGGTGGAGAAGGGTGCGGATGTGGAGGTCCGTTGGAAGTTCGAGGAAAGTCTGCTCATGAAAGCGGCCGAAGTCGGCGATGAGGCCGTGGTACTGGCGCTACTGAAGGCAGGGGCCAATGTGGATGGTGGCAACGACTGGGGTCACACGGCTCTCTTCAAGGCCGTACTCGAGAAGAAGGTGGAGATCGTAGAGCAACTTCTGAACGCCGGTGCCGACCCTGGCGTCCAGGCCAAGTTCGGCTTCACTCCCTTGAGAGTCGCCGCTGCCGATGGCTCAACCGAGATCACCCGCCTGCTACTCGAAGCCGGTGCGGATCCGAACCCGATAACGAAGCAAGGCGACACGCCGCTCATGAACGCCGCCCTGGGTGGGCACATAGAAGTCGTACGACTGCTTCTGGAGCACGGGGCCGACCCCTCGATCACGGTCGAAGGCGACATCACGGCCTTGAGCCTGGCCCGCGAAGGCAAGCACGAAGCCATCGTCCAACTCCTCGAAGCCAAGCAATAGCAGTCAATGCGTCCCTTCCGCTGGCCGCTCCGACTGCTTCCTTCAGCAACACCAGCGATGGAGAGCCTCGGCTTGGAACAGGTTCGTCAGGAGAATCTGTTCCTGCTTCACCTGGTCGCCTGGGCATCGACCAGCCTCTTCTTAGTCGTCATCAATCTGCTTTCGGAAAACTTCTCGCGGCTCTCCTGGAGCCTCTACGCCTCGGGTGCCTGGGCAGGGGTCCTGGTTGTCCACTGGTACCTGGGTGTGGTCATGGGGAGGCGAAGGTATGAGGACCAGCACCGGAAGCTCGAAAGGCAACATGCGATCTCCGCTGCAGACCAGGAAAGCGAAGACCCGAGTGACATCGAGGCCTTGCGACGGACTCTTCTCCGCTCAGCGGAGGCGGCCCGAGACGCTCTGAGGCAGGTCAGTCCTGACGCCGTTGCCGATGTTTCCCGTGGCGAGTCCCGTGCTCTGGAGCTTGTGGCTTGGCTCGAAGAGGCGGAATCCGTCGTGGCTCGCTCGAGGCAAGCCCACGACCTTCGGCAGAATGTGGCAGCCACCCTCTCGAAGCCTGGAGGCGAACGTTTGCGGGCCGCCCTCCAGAAGCTCCTCGCACAGCTCGACATACAGGACGTCAGAATGGCGACACTCGAGCGTGAAGCCGCGCGCCGTAGATCCCTGCTGGATTCCTTCCTCCTGGTGGTGGAGAGCGCCGGAGTCGCCCAATCCAGCAGCGAAGTGCTGGCCGCGGTGAGCCAGCCACTTCGCGAGCGGGTCGATCTCCTGGAAGCGGACAGAGCTCCCGACGACGCCACCGATCTGGCGGGCATCAGCCAGGCCGCAGAGGCGGACCGCATTCGAGAGGAAATGAAGCTGGCCCAGGATCTTCAGAGGTCCATCCTCCCCGATGCAGCGCCGGAGACCGCCGGGCTCTCGGTGGCCCACTACTGTTGCCCGTCGAGTGAAGTTGGCGGCGATTACTTCGATTTCTATGCGCTCGGCCCCGGGCGACTCCTGGTGGCCATCGGCGACGCCAGCGGCCACGGACTGGACAGCTCGATGGTCAGCAGCATGGCCAAGAGTGCCCTCTACACCCAGGTCTCCGCCGGCCGCACCCTCGAGGAGTCGATGGCCGAGATGAATCGCCTCATGTACGACACGCTCGGCAAGCGGCGACTCATGACTCTCGCCCTCCTGGAGATCGATACCAAGCTCCGACGCCTCTCGTGGGTGAACGCGGGCCAGGTCTTCCCCCTCATTCGTCGCCAAGGCAGGATTCTGGAGCTCAAGCAGTCCAGCTACCCTCTCGGCGTGCGGCGCGGTACCCGGTACGAGCGGCAGGAGATGGAGCTCGAGGCGGGCGACCTCGTTCTGCTCCTGACCGATGGGCTCTTCGAAGCGGCGGCCAGGGAAGGCGAGATCTATGGTTGGGACCGGGTCGTGGACCGTTTCCGACGCACCGAGATTGACGGGGTCGAGGCAATCGTGGAGGACTTCGCCGAGGACCTTCGGAAGCACCTGGCCGAGACACCGTTGCCAGACGACGTCACCCTGATCGCCCTCCGTATCGAGGATTGAAGGCCACCCGAATGGCGAAGCAGAACAACGAAACAACGCGGACCCCAGGGTTCTATCAACCCCTACCGGATCTCCAGTCCCTGGAGGCGCTGGAAGCAAGGACGAACAAGGGGCAGCTCATTGCGAGGCGGATGTCTCACCTCTTTGCGGCGATCGCCGCCCTGCTGGTTCTCGTCAACCTCCTAAACACGGCAACCGACTCGACGCTTTCCCTGATGCTGCGTGCCTGGTCGGTCATACCCTTGTTGGCCCTGGGGTTGATCCTCGCGCTGCTCTTCGCCCACGCCTATTGGGCCCGTCCGCGAGCCCTGGAAGCCCAGAAGACCTTGATTTCCAACCGGCGACGCTTTAGCTATGAGTTCCGGGCACGAGCCGCCGAGGCTCGGATCTCGGGGCGACTCGAAGGCCTGCCATCCCGCCGCCCGGAGCTCGAGACCGCGTTGGAATCCGGCCGGCACGCCTCGGCCCTGGCCCTCGCAGGGCTGACAAGTGCCAGTAGTGAGGAATGTGAACGACAGTGCGCCCTGCTCGACGCCTATCGGGTGGCGCTCGACAATCTGGAGATCGAGTCGCTTCTGCGGCCAGGCTTCTTCATGCAACCCGAAGCGCTGGGGTCACTGAAAACCGTCGCCCGGATCTTCGACAGGGTCTCGGAGGAGCCGCCTCTCGCGACGCCACCCTCCCCTGTAGCAATACCCAGACAAAGGCACTCCATCGCGGTGTTGCCATTCGTCGACTTGAGCCTGGACCAGGATCAAAGGATCTTCGCCGACGGTCTCGCCGAAGAGCTCATCAACGCGCTCACCAAGCTCGAGGGGCTACGAGTCATCGCCCGAAGCTCCGCCTTCGCCTGCGGAGAGCAGGACTGCGAGATCCAGGAAATCGGCCGACAGCTCCAGGTCGATACCGTGGTCGAGGGAAGCATCCGCACGTCCGGTGATCGCCTTCGGATCACCGTCCAGCTCATGAGGGTTTCCGATGCCGAGCATCTCTGGTCAGAGACGTTCGACCGCAAGCTGGTCGACCTTCTTGCCGTTCAGGATCAGATTGCCGCCGCAGTGGTCGAGCAGCTGCAGGACGAGGTGCTCGGAGAGATCGAGCCTCCTCAGATCAGGGCACAGACCGAAAGCCTCGAGGCCTACCATCTCTATCTCAAGGGTCGTCATTTCTGGAACAAGCGGACGCCGGCCGATCTTCAGCAGAGTGTCGAGCAGTTCGAGGCGGCAATCGCGCGCGATCCGGGGTACGCGCTGGCGCATGTCGGATTGGCAGATGCCTTGAATCTGCTGGGCTACTACAGCGTTGTGGCCCCCGCCAAGGCTTTTCCCCGATCTCGAGACGCAGCCCAGAAAGCCCTGGAGCTGGACGATTCGCTGGCCGAGGCTCACTGCTCTCTGGCCTTCTCGTGTCTCTTGTACGACTGGGACTGGCAGGGAGCGGGTGAGGAATTCGCCCGCACCTTCGAGCTCAACCCCGGCTACGCGACGGCCCACCATTGGTTCGCCGAGTACCTCGCCTTCCTGGGTCGCCACGACGAGGCCATCGACCAAGCCCGCACGGCGCTGGCCCTCGACCCGCTGTCGCTGATCATCAACGTCCTGCTTGGGTGGACCTTCTACTACGCTCGAAGGTACGACGAAGCGATCGAGCAGCTCGAGGAGACTCTGCGACTCGATTCATCCTTCGCACCGGCCCAGCTCTGGCTCGGCCTCGCCTACGAGCGAGTCGGCGAGCTGGACAAGGCCGAGCAGTCGCGGAAGCAGGCCGCCGACGGCTCCGGCCGTAGCCCGCTGACCCTCGCCGCCCTGGGGCAACTCTTCGCCAAGCGGGACGAGCGAGGCAACGCCCTGGCCATCCTCGAAGAGCTCATGGTCATGGCCGAGACCCGATATCTGCCGGCCTACCACATCGCGGCGATCCACGCCGCAAGCCACGAAGACGAGCTGGCGCTCGATTGGCTCGACAAGGCCCGCCAGGAGCGGACCAACTGGATGGTCTTCCTGAACATCGACCCAGTGTGGGACCGACTTCGCTCAGAACCCCGATTCCGTGCCTTGGTCAAGGAGGTCGGCTTGGATCCGGAGGGTGGCCAATGAATTCCACAACGACCCCTTTGTTCATTCTGATCTTGTCGCTACTGGGACCGGCTAGCTGGGCTGATGTGAGTGGCCCAGATGAGATCCAGGTCCAGATGACTCACTTCGAGCTCACGGCAGACTTGAACTACGAGGAAGGGAGCCTTGAAGGCGTCGCACGACTGGAGATCGAGAATGTCTCCGATCGAGCTGCCGACTCAGTCCCTATCAACCTCAACCGTCTGATGAGCCTGAGGAGCGTTCGAGATGAATCGGGCCAGTCCCTGAGTTACCAGCAGGACGTGGCCACCTTCGTGGATGAGCCCAAGAAGCAGGTAACCCACGCGATCGTATCGCTGGGGAAACCCCTGCCTCCCGCGCAATCCACCTCGGTGGAGCTGCAGTACTCGGGTTACCTTGTCGGGTACACCGAGACCGGCTCGAGCTACATCCGAGATTCGAACGACGAGGGTTTCTCGATCCTTCGGGTGGACGCTCACGCCTTCCCCTCGATCGGCGTTCTTTCATGGATGGGCAATCGGATGGCTCCGAGGGGCGACTTCACCTTCCTGGCTCGGATCACCGTGCCGGAAGCCTACACAGTGGCAAGCGGTGGCGAGCTGGTCGAGCGCACGGTCCAGGACGGGCGCGCGACATTCACCTACCAGAGCACTGCTCCTGTTCCGTTTCTCAACCTCCCCATTGCCGACTACGAGATCCTGGAGGAAGGGGGGCTTCGCCTCTTCTACTTCCCCTCGGATCGCACCGGCGCGCGCGTGATTGTTGGTCGAGTTGCAGAGGCCGTAGAACTCTTGACGCGGTGGTTCGGTCCTCTCGGCCAGAAACCCGGCTTTGCCATCATGGAGATCCCGGCCGGTTGGGGATCGCAGGCCCACATCGCCGCAGGGATCATGCAGACCGCGGAGGTTTTCGAGGAGCCGAGCGATTTGAGGCAGCTCTACCACGAGCTGTCGCACCTCTGGAACGCCCCGGACCTCGATCAACCATCGGCCCGATGGAGCGAAGGGCTCGCCATGTATCTGCAGTCCATACTGGCCGAGGAGATCGAGGGGTGGGAAGGCCTTTCGGAGTATCTGGAGAGCCGCGCCGATCGGCTTCTGCGCGCCTTCGACGAGAACCCGTCTGCCCAGGGGGTTCACTTTGTCTTTTACGGTCATAAGGGGCTCACCGACTACTCCTACGCCACCGGCCTGCTGTTCTTCTTCGTCCTGGATGAGATCCTCGGCCAGGAGGAGCTCCTCGAGACTCTCCGAGCTCACTACCAGGAGCGCAGAGAGGTCGGAACCACCTTCGAAGATCTCGAAGAGGCTCTTACACAGGACGCATCCCGTGATCTGGGTCCGTTCCTGGATGAGTGGATCCACACCACGACCTGGCAGAGCCGCGTCAGAGATCGGGACAGCATTCCGGCTTTAGCCGAGCTCTATTGATCCAGCTCCTCGAGAGCCTCGACCTCAGCGAGACGGGACCGGTAATACCTAAGATTAAGGCCGTCGGGCGGTTGCTGGTTGGACTCGATCTGGATTGCCTGCAGATACTCCTCGCGGGCTGTGGCTGGTTGACCACTCTTCTGGCAAGCTCGACCGAGGAGATAGTGCCCGTAGGACGATTCGGAATAGAGCTTCGTGACTTCTTCGAAGACTACCCTCGCCTCCTCCATCCGATCTGCTTGCAGGTGTCCGATCCCCAGACTCACCAACACCGGCTCTGGAATCGGCACAGCGTAGCCATACTCCTTCGAGAGCTCTTGGTAATACTGCTCGATTCGAACCCTGCCCTCCTCGATCACCTCGTCAGGAGCCAGCCAATCGGAGTACAGAGCGCGAATCGCTCGATAGTAGGCCAACGGTAACGACTGATTGTGACCCGCTCCCTCGATCTCGATGAAGGTGAAGTCGAGACCTTTGACGGGTCGCTCCTCCAGCTGCCTGGCGAATTTCGTTGCCGCCGTGTGGGTCCAGCCACCCTCTTCCTCGGTTCCGATCGTCATCACGAGCCGGGTCGGGTGCTCGAGAGGGCCTGGCAGAGGCTCGCTCAGCAGTAGCTCTTCTTCCCACCACACACTCGGACTTACCTCTAAGTAGCCGTTGAAAAAACCTGGGTTCTCCAACAGGGAGTAAATGGTGAAGAGACCGCCAAAAGACCAACCGCCTAGAACCCGATGATCCACCGTTCTGTAGGCGTCATCGATGAACGGAA
>JAUWSP010000282.1 GCA_030610025.1 Acidobacteriota bacterium
CCTCCCGTCGCTGAATCACTCGACTGTGGACCGCTGCCTCGACTCCGGTGGCTGTTGGGACTCCGTGGATCAGCTCTGTCGCAAGGAAGAGCCCAACGCCCAAGAGCTCTGCAATCGGCAGCCGGAGGCGGACTGATTCCGCCAGGCCACCCCGTCGGCTTGCAGGGCGTTGAGGGCCGACAAGATGTTACGATGCCCTTTGTTGTCCAATGAGGAGGCCGGGCCCCGACCGGTGAATGGCCGATTGGGGTCTCAGCCATCAATCTTCGAACAGTAGGAGGGGAAAAGATGAAGCACGCTCATTCAAGCGCAATGAGACTCGCCCTGATCGCCGCGATCGGCGTCCTGGCGCTCGGTTCAGTCGCGATCGCCCAACAGCCCGCACCCCAACTCCTGAAGGCATGCCACGACGCCGTCTGGGATCAGGGTGAATTCAAGGACATCCCGAATGCCGGCATCTCCATTGTTTCGGGCGAGGTTCTACCGAACGGCCGCACCCGGGTCCATTGGAAGGTCGACTGGGACAGCAACCACGCCAGGGGGACCTGCGTTGCGGAGTCGGATGGCACCATCTTCAAGTTCGAGGTGCATTCTCGCCAGAATGACTATTCGCATGGTGCCGGGGCAGACGAGTACTACGACACCCATTCCCGGCGTTGGAAGACCCCTGATGGCCAGGTCTGCCACACCTGCACGCCCGAGAATGGATACCCTCAACCGATCACAGATGGCAACTTCTACTACGACGGGGTCGCTAGAAAGTGGCGCGACTCGGCGGAGCGTGGTGCCATCTGCCACACCTGCACACCGGAGAACGGATTCAACACGCCGGACTAGATCGGCAACCACCATTCCACGATTGAGGGCCGCAGACCCAGCAAGGGCCTGCGGCCTATTTCCGTTATAGTGCGGCCCGGAAGCCTCCAGGACTCCCACGGAGAAATCATCGTGAAACACGCCGCATCGACCATCGTCCTGCTTCTTGCACCCGTGCTCTTGGTCCTCACTGGGGCTTGGCCCGTGGTCGCCCAGGATGCAGCTGCCACCGACCCAACCTCCCCAACCGCAGAAGAAACTGTCGAGGAAGCTCCACCGCCGATCTCGCTGGCCGATATTCCAGCCGAGAGGGCCGAGTTCGAGAAGAAGAGTCGGGACATTCGCAACCGACTCGAGGATTCCCAGATCCTCGACTCGATCAGGGAGCAGATCGAGCCCCTGAAGGAAGAGTTGGCCCCCATCCTCGAGAAGATCCAACTCGAGGCCGCGGGTGAGTCCGGCATCGGGCAGTTGATGGACCTGGACTCCGCGGCGATCCGGCATGCGAATCTACTCAAGGAGGCCACCGCCCGACTCGACAGCGCGACGCGGAAGTTCGAGCAGGATCTGACTGAGCTCGATTCGCTCACTCAGCGCTGGGTCGCTCTTCAACACGAGGCCACAGAGCAAAGTGCCCCCGCCACCCTCATCGAGCAAACCACCGGCACCCTGGCCGAGCTCGAAGAGCTCACTGGTGCCGTCCAACAACGGCGCAACGACACCCTGACGGTCCTCGCGGAGGCCACGGAGCTTTCCTCAAAGGTCGTCGAGTATCGAGCTGAAGCCGCCGCGCAACGCCGCGAGATGATGGTCCAAAGCGTCACCTCCGAGGGCGAGCCCATATGGAGTCTTCACTGGGAGCGCCAGGGAGGTGGCCTCTACCGGCACTTCGTCCTGCGGCTCAAGAACGACGCCGGGCATCTCGCTTCCTACAGCCGCGACAACGCCGACCGGCTTGCCCTCATCTTCTTCGGATCGCTCGCAGCTGTTCTGGTCCTGCTGCGGCGTCTCAAAGGACCGGCTCAACGTCGAGCTGCCGAAGAGCCTGCTGCCGCGAGGGCTCTCGAGGTCATCCACCCTCCATGGCCAATGGCGCTGATCCTGGCGCTATTCCTAACGACCTGGCTTGCCCCCACACCGGCGCCAAAGATCTTCTATCGACTCATACTGCTCGCGATGAATCTGCCGGCGGCGGCGCTTACCCTGAGAATGCTGGGAGACGCTCTCAGGGCGTCGGTGCTCACTCTGGTGGCCGCTCTGGTCTTCTTCCCTCTGCAAAGCTACTTGGAGTTGTCACCCCTTCTGGACCGCCTCGTGCTTCTGGCACAGTGTTTCGCGGTGGGCACTGCCCTGACACTGGATCTGCGGCGAGGTCAATGGGCAGCCGCTCTCTCGGGTCGGTGGCATCGAATCGGCCCATGGATCATCAGACTCTCAGTCCTGCTTCTGGGTGTTTCGAGTCTCGCAGCGATCTTCGGCCTGATCGGCCCAGCCCGGGAGATCCGCAATGGGGTCATCGGGTCCCTCGGCTTCGCAGTCATCTATTCGGCGATCTTCCTGGCGTTGGACAGCCTCGTGGTCACCTGGCTCGGGACACGCTCGGCTGAATCGTTGCGGGTGGTTCGCAACGACCCCGAGCGAACCCATCGTTTCCTCCGCAAGGCACTGGGGGCTCTGGCCGCGGTTGCCTGGTTGGTCTCCAGCCTCTTCGCCTTCGATCTCCGCGAGGACGCCGCCGAAAAGGCTCGGCAGTTCCTCAATCTGGGTGTCCAGGTGCGAGACGTCCAGATCACCATCGGCGAGGTCCTGGCCTTCGTGCTCATCGTCAGCGCTTCGTTCCTGCTGGCCAGGATCATCACCCTACTCCTGGACGAAGAATTCCTTCCGCGACTCCCCCTGCAGCGGGGGCTGCCTTACGCCATCTCGACGCTGGCTCGGTACGTGGTCCTGTTGACCGGCTTCACCCTGGCCCTGGTCGCGGCAGGGCTCGACCTTTCGAAGGCCACCTTCCTGGCAGGCGCCTTCGGCATCGGCATCGGCTTCGGCCTACAGAACGTGGTCAACAACTTCGTCTCCGGGCTGATTCTCCTGTTCGAGCGACCGATCCAGGTCGGTGACGCCATCGAGGTCGGCACCCTGCTCGGCGAGGTCACCGACATCGGAATCCGCGCCAGCACAGTACGGACCTTTCAGGGTGCCGAAGTCATCGTCCCCAATGGCAACCTGATCTCCAAGGAGGTCGTCAACTGGACCCTCTCCAATCGACGGCGTCGGGTCGAGATCCTGATCGGTGTCGCCTACGGCACCGATCCCGAGCAGGTTATCGAGATCCTCCTGAGGGTGGCGAAGGCCCATCCGGAAGTGCAGGAGGATCCTGCGCCGAGCGTCGTCTTTACCGGCTTCGGCGACAGCTCCCTCGATTTTCAACTCAAGTGCTGGGTCGAGCGCTTCGAGTTGGCGGTCGAGGTCGCCAGCGAGCTGCGGGTAGCCGTGAATCGCGCTCTCGCGGATGCCGGTATCGAGATCCCTTTCCCGCAACGGGACATCAACGTGCATACTGTTGGCGAAGGCTCGCCACTCTCGCTCGCCCAAAACCCATCTGAACCGCCCCAGGACTCTGAACGAGGCTCCGAATCATGACCAGAACAATCGAATGGAATCGAAATTCAGTCACTCTCACACTAGCGATCGGCATGGCTCTGGCCCTGCTCATCACCTCCGGGCTCGCCGCCCAGCAGGTATCTCCGGACACCAAACCCCAGGACCTGGGGGAAAAGGAGTTCGTTTGGGATCCGGAGGCCTCTCCCTCCGGGCCCATGGTGGTGCTGATCAGCCTCACGGAGCAGCGAGCCTACGTCTACCGCAACGGCATCGTCATCGGCTACTGCAACGTAAGCACGGGAAAACCGGGGCACGAAACACCGACGGGTGTCTTCACCATCTTGCAGAAGGACAAAGACCTCGTCTCCAGTATCTACAACGCCAAGATGCCCTACACGGAGCGCTTGACCTGGAGCGGGATCTGTCTGCATGCCGGTGGTCTTCCCGGCTACCCCTCATCCCACGGCTGTATCCATATGCCGCTCGAGTTCTCGAAGGACCTCTTCGAGATGGAGCATCTGGGCGCCACTGTTGTCATCGCCAACGAGAATTCAGGGCCCAAAGAGGCGGTGCATCCCTCGATACTTCTGTCACCCATGCTGCATGAACAGAAGAGGGAGGGCCCGCTAGCCGATCTCGCCAAGTTCGAGTGGGAGCCCGACCGCTCAACCGAGGGGCCGGTCAGTGTGCTGCTGAGCACCGCCGACAGCAAGATCTATGTCTACCGTGGTGGCGTAGAGATCGGCTTCGCCAAGATCGCCCTCACCGATCCCGAGCAGCCTCTTCCAGAAGGGGTTCATACCGTTCTCGAAGGCTACTCGGACCAGGAGAGCCCTTTTGATCCAGGCAAGAAGATGCATCGCTGGATGAGCGTTTCGACTGGATCGGGCGCCGCTCCGGGCGAAGAGGATGAGTCGGCCCTTGCATCGCGCATTCACATCCCGCCATTCTTCGTATCCCAGATCTACGACGCCCTGGTGCCGGGAACCACTCTCATGATCACGAATCGGGCAGCGACTCCCGAGACGACCTCGGATTCAGACTTCGTCATCATGGCCACCCACCCACCAGAGGAAAGCGAGTAGCTTGCAAAGGGAGATGTCGCAATGGAGAAGGCAGGCTTTTTCACCCGTGTTACAGCTTGGTTCCTGGATGGTGTAGCCGTAGGTCTGGTCGGTTGGTTGATCGTCAGGGTGATGTTCACGCTTGGCCTCGTGGCCAC
>JAUWSP010000074.1 GCA_030610025.1 Acidobacteriota bacterium
TCTCGGAAAGCTCTATCTGGATCAGGGGCACCTGGAGGACGCAGTGCAGACTTTCGAGGAAGTCTTGTCGAGGGAGCCAGACCGTCTGGATGCCCAGGAGGGCCTGGCCGAGGCTCGACGCAGGCTGGGCGAGACCCTGGCTGCCGAAGAGGTCCTGGAAGGGGAGGACGACACAGGAAACGCCCGCGATCGGAAGGTTCGGGTATTACGGGAGTACCTGGATCGATTGAGGGCAGCCAGCGGGAGGCACTAGAGAAACATGTTTCAGGAAAGGCTACAGAGCATTTGCGACAGCATCGATGGCGCCTTGGCAGTGTCCCTCGTCGACGCAGACGGCATCACGGTCGAGTCCATCGGCGACGGTCCCGGCCTGGACCTGGAGGCGCTGGGGGCCGAGCTCCTGGCTCAGACACGGGTGATTTCCAGGGATCACAGAGAGTTGGCCATGGGCGAGGTGCGGCAGCTCTCCGTGACGACCGATCTCTACACGGTCCTGGTGAGTGCGTTGACCGGGAGCTACAGTTTGCTGTTGGTCCTGGAGGCAAAGGGCAGCAGCTACGGCAAAGCGCGATTCGAGCTGCGGCGAGCGAAACTACAGCTCGAGAGTGATTTGGCGTAGTCGACAAGTTGCTCCGCGACGTCCGGTCCAACGGTCATGGATCAATAGGTGAGGAGAGTTTGTGCTGACCTTCGAGCAGATCAAAGAGCTGATCGACCTCGTTCGCGAGCGCCAGTTGCAAGGTGTCGAGATCGAGAGGTCGGGGTTTCGGTTGAAGATCGATGGCAGGCCTGCCGAAACCATTACCGTTGTCGCTGGTGGCGCCGAGCCGGAGACCCGCACTGCGGTGAGCACGGCCCCTGTAGCTGTGTTGCCAGCCGGCGAATCCGCCGCCCCGGTTGTCGAAGAGTCCGAGGCAGCTGCCGAAGCCGAATTGGCTGGGGTCCACATCCTGCGCTCGCCGATCGTCGGCACGTTCTACACCTCGCCCAGCCCCGATGCCGAGCCGTATGTCAGGGCGGGTGATCGGGTCAAGCGGGGGCAGGTGCTGTGCATCGTCGAGGCGATGAAGCTGATGAACGAGATCGAGTCGGATGAAGACGGCGTTATCGAGAAGGCCTTCCCCAAGAATGCCCAGGCGGTAGAGTTCGGCGAGCCGCTGTTCGCCATTGTTCCCGATTGAATCTGGACCTCATCCAGGCAGCCCGGACCTCAGAACCCTAGCCCGACCTTCTCACCAGCGTTCTACTGCAAGATCGAATATGCCTGAATCTACGACGTTTTCCGCCCTCATCCCTCCTCGCCGTACTTAGCCCATTCTGGTCGATGTTTGAAAAAATCCTCATTGCAAACCGCGGCGAGATCGCGCTGCGGGTGATTCAGGCTTGTCGGGAGTTGGAGATCGCCACGGTGGCGGTTCACAGCACGGCCGATGCGGACTCGCTGCATGTGACCTATGCGGACGAGGCGGTTTGCATCGGGCCGCCAGGTTCGAGCGATAGCTATCTGAACGTCTCCAGCATCATCGCCGCAGCGGAGATCACGGGGGCCGATGCGGTCCATCCCGGGTATGGGTTCCTGGCAGAGAACGCCGCTTTCGCGGAGGTGCTCGGAGAGTGCAACCTCAAGTGGATAGGGCCTTCCCCCGGCAGTATCCGTCTGATGGGAGACAAGACGAAGGCGCGGCAGACTGCGGCGGATGCCGGTGTTCCGGTGTTGCCCGGCAGCCGAGAGCCCCTTGCCGATGCAGCGGAGGCGGAACGGTCCGCCAATGAGGTGGGTTATCCGGTGATTCTGAAGGCTGCTGCCGGTGGCGGCGGTCGGGGTATGCGCATCGTTCAGAACGCGGCAGAGCTGGAAGGTCAGTTCAATACCGCCAGTGAGGAGGCGCTCAAGGCGTTTGGCGATGGCTCCATCTATCTGGAGCGCTACCTCGTCGAGCCGCGCCACATCGAGTTCCAGGTGCTGGGAGACCGGCACGGCAAGGTCATCCAACTCGGTGAGCGGGAGTGCTCGATCCAGCGCCGCCACCAGAAGCTCATCGAAGAAGCCCCGTCGCCGGTCTTGACGCCCTTGCTGCGGGATGAGATGGGTGCCGCAGCCGTGCGTTTGGCGGAGGTCGTCGGATACGAGAATGCCGGCACGGTGGAGTTCCTCCTGGACCATGACGGTCGCTTCTATTTCATGGAGATGAATACCCGCATCCAGGTGGAGCACCCGGTCACCGAAGTCGTGACAGGGCAGGATCTGGTCAAGTGGCAGATTCGTTTGGCGGCGGGTGAACGGTTGAGTCTCCCCGAGACCGTGCCGGTCAAGGGGCATGCCATCGAGTGTCGGATCAATGCAGAGGATCCGAAGCGGTTCACACCGTCGCCAGGCAGAATCGAGTCGTATCACCAGCCCGGGGGGCCAGGGATCCGCGTCGATACCCACGTCTACGGCGGCTACTTCATTCCCCCGCACTACGACTCCCTCATAGCCAAAGTGGTGGCCTATGGTGAAGACCGTGAAGAGGCGATCGTCCGCATGGAGAGGGCGTTGGAGTTCTTCGTGGTCGAGGGGGTCGAGACTTCGATCGCGCTGCATCGACGCATCATGCGGGATGCCCGATTCCGGTCCGGCAATATCTCCACTCGATTCATGGAGCGCTTCCTGGAGTCGAGTGACGAGCGACCGAGAGTCGAGGCTTAGAAGCCCTGCTCTTCGAGGAGTATCCGAGACTGTCAGTGGGCAGCCGATCGAGGCTGCGAAGGGGTGCGTATGAGTGAAACGGAGCAATTCAGCTCGCGATGGGGCCTGATCCTGGCAACCTTGGGTATGGCCGTCGGCACCGGCAATATCTGGCGCTTCCCACGCATCGTGGCCACCAACGGCGGCGGTGCCTTTCTGGTGTCCTGGGTCGTGTTCCTCTTCATCTGGTCGATTCCCCTGATGATCGTGGAGTTTTCTTTCGGCAAGCGGGGGCGCAAGGGCACGGTGGGGAGCTTCATCGCCATGGCGGGAAAAGGCTCCGGATGGATGGGTGGTTGGGTGGCCCTTTGCGCCACCGCCATCATGTTCTATTACTCGGTCGTCGCCGGCTGGTGTCTGCGGTACTTTGCAGCCGCCGTTCGAGGAAGCCTGACCGGTGAGAGCTCCACCACCTTCTGGGAGAGCTATGCCGGCAGCGGCCTGGCCTGGGTCACCAACGCCATCGCGCTGGGTCTGGCCATCGGAGTGGTCTGGTTCGGGGTGCGCGGCATCGAGAAGGTGGCCAAGGTCCTGATCCCCACCCTCTTCGTGTTGGTCCTGATGCTGGCGATTCGCGCCGTCACCCTGCCCGGAGCGGCGGCCGGCCTCGAGTTCTTGTTCCGACCGGATTGGAGTGCCCTCGCCGATGTGCGAATCTGGCTCCAGGCGCTGACCCAGAATGCCTGGGACACAGGGGCCGGTTGGGGCCTCATCCTGACGTTCGCCGTCTACATGAAGTCCCGAGAGGACATTCCGCTGAACGCCTTCCTCATCGGCTTCGGAAACAACAGCGTCTCGCTGTTGGCGGGCATCATGGTGCTATGCACGGTCTTTGCGATCAACCCTGGTGCGCGGAGTGAAATCGTCGGTGCAGGCAACGAGGGTCTGACTTTCATCTGGATGCCACAGCTGTTCGCTGAGATGCCGGGCGGTCAGTTCTTCATGATCTTCTTCTTCCTGGCGCTCTCCTTTGCGGCCTTGACCAGCTTGATCTCGATGGTCGAGCTATTGACCCGCAATCTGATAGATGCCGGAATGCGGCGACGCAAGGCCCTGGGTGTGGTTGCCCTGTTGGCGCTTGCTTTCAGCACACCATCGGCGCTGTCGCTGAGCTTTCTCCACAATCAGGACTGGGTCTGGGGCGTAGGTCTGATGCTCTCGGGCCTGCTCTACGCTCTCGCGGCCCGGCGCTTCGGAGTGGAGCGGCTCCGTCGGGAAGTGGTCAATTCCGATGGCTGCGATCTGCCGATAGGCAAGTGGTGGACGTTTATCGTCTCCGTGGTCGTACCGATCGAGGCTGTCGTGTTGATGGTCTGGTGGCTATGGGAGGCCAAGGGGTGGGATCCGGAACACTGGCTCGATCCGTTCCGATCCACCTCGGTCGGGACCGTGTTGGCGCAATGGGCCATCGTCCTCGTGGCCTTGCTGGTGCTCAATCGTTGGCTCGGACGTCGAATCAGCGCGGCGAGGGCCGCTTGACGACTCGCCGCGGAGATCGAGTGAACCCTTGGGAGGAACAAAGATGAGCGCCTCGGCGATTGTGATGATGGTGGTGATTTGCGGAATCATCTGGGGAGGGTTCGTCTTCTTCCTGATTCGCGCCATACGAAGTGAAAGCAAGAAGCAGGCATCGTCGGGAACAGGAGACTAGGTCGGCGATTGAAGGGCCATGGCGTGAGCACATCCCGATTTCGACACATCTACCTGACCGGGTTCATGGGGGCGGGAAAATCGACGGTCGGACGAGCTCTGGGGGAGCGTCTCGGCTGGGCTTTCGCCGATCTCGACTCGGGTGTCGAAGAGCGCTGTCGGATGTCGATCCCACGGATCTTCGCCGAGCGGGGCGAGGATTGGTTTCGACAGCAGGAACATGAGGCTCTGGCGGCCATCCCGGTCAGGATCGAAACGGTCGTCGCCGTCGGAGGGGGGGCTCTCGGACGGCCGGACAATCGTCGATTGATGAGACAAAGGGGAATCACGGTCTGGCTAGATGCACCCTTTTCGCTTATCCTTCAGCGTCTGGGTGACGGTGGGCGTCTGAGGAGGCCCCTGTTCTCCGATGTGGAGGCAGCTCGCAGGCTCTTCGACGAACGGCACCCGCAGTACGCTCGCGCCGATCACGTCGTCCAGATCCGAGCGGAGTCGGAGCCCGAAGCCGTAGCCATCGACATTCTCAACCTGATCGGAAAACAGAAGTGCGCTATCTGATCCTCGCCGACATGCATGGCAATTGGCATGCTCTTGCTGCAGTGCTGGAGCATGCTGCTGAGCGCGGCTTCGATGCGGCCCTGATTCTCGGAGACCTCGTCGGGTACGGTGCGTCGCCGAACAAGGTGGTCGAAACCTTGCGGGACCTGCCTGTTGCGAAGCACTTCGTACGGGGCAATCACGACAAAGCGGCCGCCGGCATCACCGATGGGCGAGGCTTCAATCCAACGGCGCTGGCTGCCGCTCAGTGGACTCAACGTAGACTCACCGAGGATAACCTCGAGTTCGTGCGCGAGCTGCCGCGAGGGCCGGTCACCATCGAGCCGAGCCTGGTGATCTGCCATGGCACTCCCTTCGACGAAGACGAGTATCTGCTCTCGGCGGGCCATGCCGAAGAGATCTTCGCATCCTTGCCGGGAATGTGGACGTTCTTCGGCCATACGCACCTGCCGTCGCTGTTCCGCCGCAACGAGGGGCATGTGGAGGCCAGCCTGTTGGATGGCGACGAACCGATCCTCGACCTGGAGACCGGTGCCGACTACCTGCTCAACCCCGGCTCGGTAGGCCAACCGAGAGATCGGGATCCACGAGCCGCCTACATGCTTCTGGATACAAGCACTTCCCAGGTAGAGCACTTCAGGGTCGACTATCCCATCGTCGAGGCCCAGCAGGAGATCCGGCAGGCCGGATTGCCGGACGCGCTTGCAGACCGTCTGGTCCTGGGAATCTGAGAGTTACCGCTGGGGGGCAGGCCCGCCGATGGTGGCACCGGCTTCCGCCATGGCCAGCAGCTCTTCGAAGTCCGGGTCGCTACCACCCGCCATCTCCAGACCCATCTGCCAGGTATCGACGGCCTGCTCTACCTGCCCCAGCTGATACAGCGCCAGGCCGCGGTAGAGCAAAGCCTGCTGATGATCGGGATACTCTGCCAGGACTCTGTCGAGCAGGTCTTTACCGACGTCGAATTGTCCCATGCTGACCCGTACGATTCCATGGACCAGGAGAGCGTCGGGATCCTCGGGGAAGCGCTGCAAAACCTCACCTGCCATCGTGAACGCCTCGAAGAACTGCCCACCGGACAACAGGATGAGGGACAGCTGCTTCCTGGCCCCCCAGTCCTCGGGATCGTTGAGGATGCGGGCCTGAAGGTCTGCGACCTGTGCCGCCAGCTCTGGCGGCAGGCCCCCCATCTGCCCCGAATGAGGGTCTTCCGAAGCTCCGGGTGCCGTTTGGGTGACCGGCTGCTGCGCTGTCGGTCGCGCGTCGCGGACCGCGAAATAGACCAGGAGAGCCACGATGCCGACCATGGCGGCGCCGATGAGGATGCCCGTGGCCATGGAGCTGCCTTGTCGAGTCGTGTCCGGGGTGGCCGACTCTTCGAGAGCTGACTCGCCCGCCTTTTCTTCTTCCCGCTGGGGCTTTCCAGCAGAAGTGCTCTTGGCCGCTGCGACCTCGGGCTGCTGCTCTTGTAGGTGATCGAGCTCCATCAGAGCCCTGGCTGCCGCGTCCACGAGTGAGTCGCGCTCGGATAGGCTCAGATTGTCTTCGTCGGCCGCTCGCAGCCGGCGGTAGAGATCGTCCCGCCGGTCCTCCAGGTCCCGGATCATGAGGGACCGGTCGGCAGTCTTGGCTTCCTCTTCAACTACCTGCTGCCGAAATCGGAGAGCGAGCCAGACTCCGGTCGCCAGACCGACGGCCAACACCAGCAAGCTCGGCACCCACGTCATCTCGTTCACGATGCCACCTCCCGTCTCACTCGCTCGCGGTAGGCTTCGAGCTCGGTCTCAGAGCTCGAGCCGGTGGCAGCAGGCCCTGCCGATTCGACTTTGGCCGGCTTCCTCATTCTCAGGGCCAGGAACAACAAACCGCCCAGGAGCACGGCCAGAGGTGCCAGCCAGACGACCAGGTTGAAGCCCTTGGCTCTGGGTTCGAGACGGATGAACTCGCCATAGGACTGCTCGAAATACTCCAGCACCTGTGATTCGGAGTAGCCCTTCGACAGCATCTCCTTGACTTCAACCTTCATGGCCATGGCCAGGGGAGTCGGGGAGTCTGCGATGGAGAGCCCCTGGCAGACCGGGCAGCGCATGATTCCAGCCACCTCTTCGGTGAGCAGATCTAATTCCGCACCCGAGATCGGCGGCCCGGCGGGCTCGCCGACGAGGTCCCAGTTGGCGGCTCCGAGTTGATCCTCCTGGCCTGCGGCGGGCGAGAGTGCGGCCAGCGACAGGGCGACGACGATGAGGGTCAGATAGATCGAACGCATGGCAATCATCCGCTGCTGAGCATTCCGTTGAGCAGGCTCGCGAGCTCGTTGGGGTGAAGAGCCCCGGTAACCTTCTTGATAATCACTCCATCCCGGTCGATGAAGAAGGTCTCCGGTGCTCCGTACACACCGTAGGCGATGGCCACGGTGCCGTCGTCGTCCATGAGGCTGGGTCCCCAGGCCCCGCGTCGATCGATGAATGACTGGATCTTCTCGGGCTCGTCCTGGTAGATCACGCCGAGGAACTCGACCTTGCCATCGTATTGCTTGGCCCCCGCCTGCAGCACCGGATGTTCGGCGATACAGGGCTGGCACCAGGTGGCCCAGAAGTTGATCATCACCGGCCTACCTCGCAGATCGGCCAGTCGCACCATCTCGCCGTCCAACCCGCGAAGGGAGAAATCGGGCGCGGCCCTGCCGACCAGGGGCGAGTCGATGGCCCTGGGATCCTTGCCGAATGAAAGGGCGAGGAAGACCAGCAGGGGCGTGACAATCAAGGCCCCGACAATCAGTACTTTCTGGTTCATCAGGCAGTTGCCTCCACAGTTCTTGCCTTGTCGACCACCGCCACCGATCGCGGTGGAATGAGACAGATCACCGTACCGGCCACCATGATCAGCACGCCGAGCCAGACCCAGACCACGGCCGGGGTCACGATGGCTCGCAGACCGATCCGGCCGTCCTCGCGCACGCTCATGACCGTCAGATAAAGGTCATGGGTCAGCGTCGTGCGGACGGCGGGGGTACCGATGGGCTCTCGCTGGGTCGGATAGTGATTGAATCTCGGTTCCAGGGTCCCTTTGTTCTTGCCCTTGTGCTCGATCTGGATGGTGGCCTTCTCGGCAGTCAGATGGGGCTCCCGCTCGATGTCGAGCTGGGTGAACGTCAGGTTGTAGCCTGCAACAGCAGCCGATTGTCCAGGCGCCAGGGTGACCTCCAGATTCTCTTTGTACGTCGAGGAGATGGCGATCGCCACGAAGGTGATGATGACTCCCAGATGCACGAGATAGGCGCCAGTGCGGCGGGGAGCGCGAGCGAAGGTCTGAAAAAGAGCCCGGCCGGCGGATTCACCTTTCTTGGCACGGAGTCTCGCCGGTCGCAAGGCCTGGTCGAAAGTGACCCACAGGGCGTAGCCGGCCAGGAAGGCGGTCAACAGTACGGACCAGGATCTCGCTCCCGCCAGCAGGGCCAAACCCAGGCCGACGATGGCGGCAGGAAGCGGCCAGACGAGCGCGCGCTGCAAGGCACGCTTGTCGGCACGGCCCCACGGCAGTGCCGGTCCGATGCCGATGAGAAAGAGCAGACCGAGGCAGATCGGTACGGCCATCCGATTGAAGTAGGGCTCGCCGACGCTCACCTTCACGCCACGCACCGCCTCGGCGATGATGGGGAAGATCGTGCCGACCAGGACCGTGAAGGTGAAAGTAACCAGCAACAGGTTGTTGAGCAGGAACGCTCCCTCTCTCGACACGACAGCGTCCTCTGACGGCTCGGAGACCAGGCTGTCGATCCGCCAGCTGAGCAGGATGATGGACGCCACCAGGCAGATCCCCAGAAAACCCAGGAAGAGTGGGCCGATGGGGCTCTGGGTGAAGGAGTGAACCGAATTGACCACACCGGACCGGGTGAGAAAGGTCCCCAAGATGGTGAGCAGAAACGTCACCATCACCAGAATAACGGTCCAGGCCTTGAGTGTTCCCCGTCGCTGTTGAACGACCGCCGAGTGCAGTGCGGCAATGGCGGTCAACCAGGGTAGGAAAGAGGCGTTTTCGACCGGATCCCAGGCCCAGTAGCCGCCCCATCCCAGAACCTCGTAGGACCAACAGCCTCCCAGCATGATCCCCAAGGTCAGAAAGCTCGTGGGCACCAGCAGCCAATTGCGGAGAGGTCGCAGCCAGCTGGCCCCCAATTGACCTCTCA
>JAUWSP010000199.1 GCA_030610025.1 Acidobacteriota bacterium
GACACATAGTCCTCGTTGCCCTGCTGTGCGGTGCAGATAGAAGAAACGGCTGTGAACAGCAACACCCAGAGAGTTAATCTGCGCATTAGAGACTCCTTGTTCAACGTGAGTGAAGTGGGAGACAGTATCATCTGCCGGGCTGTCGGGAGGCGATCGCCATGAGCGCTCTGCCGGATGGAGAGGCCTGGTACGCCCATAACGTCAAATCGATGACGACCACTGACCTGACCCCGCAGGAGATCCACGACATCGTCGTGGAGGTGGACCGCTATATCGTCTGACCCGGCCAGGCACTGGCCTACAAAATCGGCGAGCTCAAGATCAAAGAGCTCAAGGCCATGGCACAGGCCGAGCTGGGCGAGAGCTTCGATATCCGCGGCTTCCACGACAAGCTTCTGGGCAACGGTGCGCTGCCGCTGAATGTGTGGAGACCCAGATGAAGGAGGGGGTTGCGGAGCAGAAGGCGGTCGCCGCCCAGTAGGGAAGGCTTGGGTGCCGAGTCAGGCTGAGAGGGAGCTCACCTACTCGAGAACAACCCCCACGTCGCCGATACCGAGGTGAGCCGCGATTCGAGCTTCACCGTCGCCCGAGTCCCATCGGGCCCGCGCTCCCAGCAGCTTGCGCCGTTCGCCATCGACTCTCACACCCTTCCCCCGGACCCAGGCGTCACCGATACCTGCGCCCAGCTCCACGGACGAGACCTGCTCTCTGGGAACGTGAATGGTCAACTCACCGATGCGCATGCTGACCTGAAGATCGTGGTCTCCAGAGGCTTCGATGTCGAGATCACCGATCCCCATCCGCACTTCGAGAGGGGCCCAGCTTGGTACCTCGATCCGTCCGTCGACCTCCAGCTTGCGCATCTTCCGGACGGATAGACCCTCCAATCGAACCGAGACCTGGTCGCCTGTCGTTTCCGCGACGAGCTGGAGTCGCTGGCGATAGGAGTCGCACCGTTCGGGCGACAGTTTCCTGCAGCGGATGGTCAATTCGGTGCGCACCTCGACGGCATCGGCGGCGGAGATCTTCAGCTCCCCAATGCTGAAATTGACCAGTACGGCCTGACCGAAATCCACCGGGACCAGCAGAGGTGCCTCCCCGGTGACAGTGATGGCGTCACGGAAGGTGGGTTGCGTGGAGTCGCTGGCATAGAGGCCAGCTGGAAGCATCAGACACAGAAGTGCTGCGAAGACAGGCAAGCGCATGGGTGGTGTCCTTTCACCCATGCCCTACGTGAGCAAGATCGGTTTTGTTACAGCAGGCTGTTCTGGTGAGTCGAGGTCAGGGAAAACGGGCCGGAGTCGGGAAAGGTCTTCGGGGATCAGGCTTCGACTACAGATAGACCGGTAGCTTCCCAGGCCAGCATCGCCTGCTTGCGAGGCAAACCCCATCGGTAGCCCCCGAGACCGGCCACGGACTGAATGACCCGGTGGCATGGGATCAGATAGGAGATCGGGTTCCACCCCACCGCCTGTCCCACGGCACGGGAGGCTCCTGGTCTGTCGAGGTGTTTGGCGATCGCTCCATAAGAGGTTAAGTAGCCAGGCGGAATCTGGAGCAGCGCTTGCCAGACCTGAAGCTGGAAATTGGTTCCCTTGATGAGCAAGGTAAAGGGTCCTCGGGGTCCGGCCCCCGGCTCCGGGAAGAGCTTCTCCATATAGGTCGCGGTCTCGTCGCGGTCTTCCTGGAGCTCCGCTCCGGGCCAGCGCCGAGTCAGCTCTTCCTGGATCTCCTCCGACGAGCGCTCTGCAAGAAACTCGAGGGCGCAGAGGCCGCGATCGGTAACTCCGAGGACGCACTCACCGAAGGGGCTGGGATGAACACCCCACCGCACCACCAGGTCGGTGCCACCCTGCTTGAACTCGCCCGGAGTCACCGCCTCGACCGTCACCATGAGGTCGTGCAGGCGACCGCCTCCGGACAGGCCGGCATCCCAGGCAGCCTCCATCACGCTGTTCGACTCCCGAAGGCGATCCTTGGCGTATTCCACGGTCAGAAATTGGAGGAAGCGCTTCGGCGTGGTTCCGACCCAGCGGCTGAAGAGTCGGTGGAAGTGGTGGGGGCTCAAGCCCGTGGCCGCAGCTACCTCGTCCAGGTTCGGCTGCAGTTGGAAGTTCTCCTCCAGATAGCGAATGGCAACCTCGATGCGTTCGTAGTCCCGAGAGGCCGACGACAGGTGGTGGGCTGTGTCTTGCATGGTCAGGAAACTAACCGGAGCTCCGGGCGTGGGCAACCCGGATCTTGCTTTCGAAGGAGCCACCGAACGGTGCCAGGCTCAGGGCGACAGAATCTCCAGAGAGACCAGGGTGTCCGTGCCAAGGTAACGATCCTCGGCGTTCGTATACCAGGCTCGGGCTTTCGGTAGGCGTAGCCCACCTACCTCGACCTGGCCCTCGAGGGTGATGTACTCGCCGTCACCCTTGGCTTCGTCGTGGAAGAACCGGTATCCGGCCAGGGCATGGGTCTCGCT
Source organism: Acidobacteriota bacterium (assembly GCA_030610025.1). Classification (GTDB taxonomy): domain Bacteria; phylum Acidobacteriota; class Thermoanaerobaculia; order Multivoradales; family JAHEKO01; genus JAUVRX01. Next base: position 2,471 of record JAUWSP010000199.1, read on the forward strand.
GTCCAGGTAGAAGTACCAGACGTCGGAGCCTACTTCTGGGTCATAGGTAACGCGGACGGCCTGCACCGGTCGGTCCTGATAGATGGTCTCCAATACGTCGGGATCCAAGAACGTACCCTCGTCGTGAAGCTTCATCGGCAGGCCCCAGAGGTAGGCGTAGTAGTTCCGCAACCATTCGAGCCGTTCGCAGGAGAGGCGGTACTTTTCCTTCTCTTCGTCGTCGAACTGCGTGGAGCCGTTGAGTCGCACCTCGCAGCCGTCACGGTCCAGCACGCCATCGATCTGGGCGCCCTCGCGTTGGGTCGCGATCTCGAAGCGACCCCTGGCGTTGTCGAAGAGCAGTGTCGTCTGCCGCGAAGGTCCGTCGGGTCGGGTCTCCTCCAACTGCAATCGAAAGATGCCGTCTTGCCAGAGTCCATGTGGATCGTGGAAGGCGATCGCCTGTTCGACCAGATCGGAAGAGTGCGACGAGTTGGCCGCAGTCGGTCCGGCAGAGAGGGCCAGGCTCAGGGCAGCCACACACAGGGCGATCGATCGTGGGTTCAGGATTCGTATCATGTCGCGTACCTCAGTTGAGCGGTCCGGGTGGCAGCTCTCCTATCGGTGAGCTGGGTTCTTGTGCGAGGCGCTGGCGCTGTTCCTGCTCTTCCCACTGCTTCAACTGTGCCGTGTCCAGAGCGCGCCGCCGTCGAAAGGCCACCAGGGCCAGCAGGGTAATCGCCACCCAGAGCGCCATGGAGCTGGAGAGAATGGGCACCCAGCGATACCACAGGGAGTGGTACTCCCAGAAGTAGATCTCGGCTTGCTCGAGACTGGCCCCGATGGCTCTCTGGAAGGCTTCGGGGAAAGGCAACCCAAAAGCGATTCCAGCCAGAATGGCCGCCATGGAATCCACACCCCTCTTGCGCACGAGATCGTGGACGAAGGCGCCGGAAATGGCGTAGGCGCGTGTCGCGGAGGCCCGGTCACTACTGAACCGATCCTCTAGATCGGCCAACGGCACCTCGCCCTCCCTGAGCATGGCCCAGGTGAGTCGCGAGCGGTCCTCGAGCTGCCAGGAGCGGCCAAGGAACAGAGCCAGGCCCTCGTCCAACCAGCGGGGCACCTTGCGTCCTCCTGCGGCCCGTGCCGTCAGAATGTGGCTCACTTCGTGCAGCACCAGATCCTCGAAGTTGGAGTCCGGATACGTCGGGCTGCGCTCGGGAAAGAGGACGGCCACACCCAGGTTTGGGTAGGCGAATCCGGCAATCCAGCCAGGCGTGTTCTGGGCTACCGTTGAATCCTCTCCGGCCAGGGTCAGGCGGATGGGTGGGCCCGGCCTTCGAAGCCCGAGAACCTGCATGGCGTGCTCGAGCCGAGTCGGGTCCAGATCGCGGATGCGAGCCTCATGTGCGGGGAAATCGTTGGGGGATTCGACGACGAGCTCCAGGGTAGCTGTCTCCTGGGCTGTAACGACCGATAGATGGCCGCAGATCAGCAGCGCGAGAGCGGTTACCAGATGACGGAGTCGTGGCATCTCTGCTGGCCATCATAGTCCGCCAAGGACCGGGAGACGCAGGTCACCCACCTGCCTTCGAGAAGGAGGTGGGTGAAGACGCTGTGATTTTCGAGTCAGAAGGAGCCGGCGGCTCTTCAGGCCGGCGGCTGGACGGAGTCGATCAGCGTGCGGAAAGCCTCGGCGGTCTCGTCGACCGTGGCCTCGGGGCCGGTGAACTTGAAGAACCAGTTGGAGTCTGGTCCCTCGACTACCGCACCCAGTAGCTTGTAGCCCGGCATGGTCTGCGCTGGCGCACCGGTCATCATCCCGCCACTGCTGTAGCTGCCGCTGACCTTGATCAGCAGGGTATCGAGCCCGTTGGTGACGATCTCCTCGGTCTCCATGGTCTCGATCGAGGGGCTCCCGTCGGGTTGGGTGAACTGGCCGGCCCAGCGCTCTGCGTTGGCCATGGGTCCACCACCCTGACCGGCTCCGAAGTAGTAGACGACGCATTCACCGTCGCCGCCCGCTCCCGGAATGCGGTACTGGGACTGACGCATGGCGTTGGCCGGCGGCTCCTGGGTCCAACCTTCCGGTGCGGTCCAGGCGAGGACGTTGCCCTCGGTGACCACCGGCGTCGGCATCATGGACGTGGGGTCGGGCTGCTGAATGGGCGGGTGGCCAGCTGGCATCTCTTCGGCAGTGGGTACCGCGGCCGGCTGCTGCTCGGCGGTCTGTTGTTGATTGCCACAGGCGACTGCACCCACCACGATGAAGGCGGCGAGGAGCAGCGCGAGTTTTCGTGAAGTCGTCATTTTGGATCTCCTTGATCGTTTCTTGGGCTGCTGAATTATCGGCCGCCAGTCGATCGTAGTCAGTGACATCTACCCGAACGCGGCCGATCGGCAAAGTCTAGCCTAAGTAGAGAAAATTGGTGACTTTCTGCGCCGCGGCATCGCCATGCCGCAGGTTGACGTTGGTGTAGGGCTATGGCACTCTGATCCAGGGAGACCAGGGTGCTGCCGGCAAGGCTGGACTCGTATCGGCAGCGGAGAGGGTACCGTCATGAGGCATGTCGTCTTCAACAGCAAGGGCGGGGTCGGTAAGTCCTCTATCGTCTGCAATCTGGCCGCTGTCAGTGCAGCCGAAGGGAAGCGGACGCTGGTGGTGGATCTGGATCCGCAGGCCAATGCCACTCACTATCTCTTGGGATCTCGAGCCTCGGAGGCCAAACCGAACTTGACCGATTTCTTTGACGAGACCCTGGGTCTCCGGCTGCTGACCTCCGATGCCGACACCTGGGTTCACACGACTCCATTCGCGAATCTATCGATCATTCCTTCCGACCTCGGATTGGCCGAGCTCCAGCCGAAGCTGGAGTCCCGCTACAAGATCTACAAACTGCGCAAGCTGCTGGATCGGCTGGACGAGTTCGAAGTTGTCTTCCTGGATACGCCGCCGGCCCTGAACTTCTTCACCACCTCGGCGCTCATCAGTGCCGATGACTGTCTGATCCCATTCGACTGCGACGAGTTCTCCCGCCGGGCCCTGATGCAGCTCATGGAGGCGGTGGACGAGATCCGCGAGGATCACAATCCGGAACTCGAAGTATGCGGCATCGTCGTCAACCTCTTCCAGATGCGGGCCCGACTGCCGCAGCAACTGGTGGATGAGCTGTTGGACGAGAACCTGCCGGTCCTGGAGCCCTACATCACGGCCTCGGTGAAGATGCGCGAATCCCACGAGGCCCATCGCCCATTGGTCGACCTGGCGCCGAGTCACAAGCTGAGCCAGCAGTTCCGAGAGCTCTACGCCGCCCTGGACCGGAACTGCTGATAGTGGGATCGACCAAGGGCTCTCCTGAGTCTGCGGACCACCCGGACGGACCTCCCCACGAATCGCCCGGATGC
>JAUWSP010000337.1 GCA_030610025.1 Acidobacteriota bacterium
CCTACGCGATCCGCAAACACATGTTCAACAATGCATCCTGGCCTGACTTCACCAGAATGCCGAACAACCTGCTACCCGCTATCCGCTTCCACGAGTTGCTGGACGAGATTCCAGTGGTCATTGACGGCGTGAAGTTCACGCCATTCTCGGTGAATCATGCGGTGCCGACTTTTGGATTTCTCATCGAGCAGGGCAGCTCGGCGATCCTGTGGTCGAGTGACACCGGGCCGACCCATCGACTCTGGGAGTTGGCGAATCAAACCGTCAAAGTCGAGGCGATCTGTGTGGAGACCAGCTTCGACAACTCGATGCAGGAGATTGCCGATCGGTCGTTCCATCTCACGCCGATGACCCTGCGACGGGAGCTGGGCAAGCTGGAACGTCCATTTTCCATTCTTCTGCACCATCTCAAGCCGCCCTGCCTGGGTGAGATCCGAACCGAGATTGCACGGCTGAAGGATCCCAATCTGCATTTTCTGGAGCAGGGCAAAACCTACGAGCTTTGAATGGAATTGGGCTCAGGGGCTCAGGGGCTCAGGAGCGTATTCCTCTGTGATAGCTTCAGCCCGTGCAGCTCGATCTGGGTCTAGCGGCGTCAGCCGCACGGATAGTCGTTCTCGGCTCCGGTAGCGGCGGCAATGTCCTGGTGGTGGAGTGCGGATCACGCCGATTGATGATCGACGCCGGCTTCTCTTGCCGCGAGATCGAGTCCCGCCTTCGCCAGTGCCAGGTGGATTTCGACAGCTTCGATGGGCTGGTGCTCACACACGAGCACTCGGATCACACGCGTGGAGCCGCCCGGTTCGCAAAGCGTCATGGCCTGGCCGTCCATGCGACAGCCGGCACGCTGGCGGAGCTCGACCTCGAGGCGAAGGGGGTTTCGACCCGGGTCATTCGATCGGGCGAGCCTCTCGAAGTCGGCGAATTCATGGTGGAGCCGTTCGAAATACCCCATGACGCCCGGGAGCCGGTCGGCTTCGTGGTGGAGGACAGCTCCGGGCACCGGGTCGGTCTGGCAGCCGACCTGGGGACCTGGAGCCAATTGGTGTGGGCCAGGTTGACGGATCTCGATGCGCTCGTCCTGGAGACCAACCATGATCTCGAGATGCTGCGCAGCGGTCCCTATCCGTGGCCGCTCAAGCAGCGCGTAGCGGGTCGCCACGGGCACCTGTCGAATGCGGAGGCGGCGCAAGGTTTGCCGGAGCTGCTCAGCGATCGACTGAAATGGGTCGTGCTCTACCACTTGTCACGCACCAACAACCTTCCGGCCCTGGCTCTCGAGGCGGTGGGAGAGACCGTGAGCCGTTCTGGGGCGATGGCCCAGATCTGCGTTTCGGATCAGGGTCACTCGACCCCCTGGATGAACCTGGACGACTCGACAGCCATCGACACTCCGTTGACTACCGGGCTCGACCGAGCTCGCGAAGACCGAATTCAGGGTTTGTGAGAGCAACGATCGATGTGTGGAATCTTCGGAATTGAAGACCACGAGGACGCGGCCCACTACGCCTACCTGGGCCTCTATGCCCAGCAGCATCGAGGGCAAGAAAGCGCCGGGATCGTCTCGTGGGATGGAGAACGGCTGGCTCTGCACCGAGGTATGGGGCAGGTGGCCGATATTTTTCCGGCCAAGGTTTTGAAGCGGCTGCCCGGGAAGATGGCCCTGGGGCACTGTCGTTACTCGACGGCGGGAACGAGCATCCTCGCCAATGCGCAGCCGATCGTAGTGAAGACCTCCATGGGGCCCTTGGCTATCGTCCACAACGGCAATCTCGTGAACGCCGTGGAGATTCGCCACCGGCTAGAGCGAGAGGGCTCCATCTTCCAGACAACCAGCGACACGGAGGTCATCCTCCACCTCATGGCCCGAAATCCAAGGGAAGATGTCGTGGAGTCGTTGTTGATCGCCCTCGAGGAAGTACGGGGTGCCTACTCGCTGCTGCTGATGACCGACAACTGCGTGATCGCAGCGCGTGACCCGAACGGCTTCCGGCCGCTGGTACTGGGGGAAGTGAGCGGTGCCTCCTGCTTCGGCTCGGAGAGCTGCGCCTTCGACCTCCTGGGGGCGAAGGTCGTGAGGGAGTTGGAGCTGGGCGAAGTGGTCGTGGCGAGGGACGGTCGAGTAGAGAGCTATCGGGTCTCCCACGCCGAGGCACCTTCGCGATGTGTCTTCGAGCAGGTGTACTTTGCGCGGCCCGACAGTCAGGTATTCAGCGATCCTGTGTCGCGCGCCCGGTTGGCAATGGGAAAGAGCCTGGCCAGGGAGGCGCCGGCACCGGCCGATATCGTGGTGCCCGTCCCCGACAGCGGGCTTTTCGCGGCGCTGGGCTACGCCCGCGAGTCGGGCCTGCCTCTGGAGTTCGGGCTGATTCGGAATCACTATGTAGGCCGCACGTTTATCGAGCCCCAGCAGTCGATTCGCCACTTCGGGGTGAAAGTGAAGCTCAACCCTGTTCGCGAGTTGATCCAAGGCAAGCGGGTGGTTCTCGTCGACGACTCCGTGGTACGAGGAACGACCTCTCCCAAGATTGTCAAGATGATTCGGGACGCGGGAGCTGCAGAGATCCATGTCCGCATTTCGTGTCCCCCTACCCGGTGGCCTTGTCACTACGGAATCGACATGCCAACCCGGGAGGAGCTCATCGCCTCCAGCCACACAGTAGAGGAGATCTGCGACTTCATCGTTGCTGACAGCCTCGCCTATCTCTCCCTGGAGGGGATGTTGAGCTGCCTGTCGGGTCCGAAGGAGAGTTACTGCACCGCCTGCTGGACGGGCGAGTATCGAGTCGATATTTCAGCTGAAGACCGAAGGCAGCAAGAGCTCTTTCCCATTCGAGCCGAAGAATACGACTAGCCCCCTAGGCTCTCAAGGCCCCAAGCCCCCAAGCCCTCGATTCGATAGACTTCTTCTTGATGGTGTCCGAGAAGAAGTCAGCCTACGCGGCAGCCGGTGTCGATATCGATGCCCAGGAAGAGGCCCTTGATCGGGTCAAGCAGTTGGTGCGTTCAACGAAAACGGCCGGCGTCTTGTCCGAGTTGGGGAGTTTCGGGGGCCTGTTCAGGCCCGAGTTGGGCGGCATCGAGGAACCGATCCTGGTCGCTTCGGCCGACGGTGTGGGAACCAAGTTGATGGTAGCCCGAATGGCGGGCGATTTTTCCAGCGTCGGTCGTGATCTGGTCAATCATTGCGTCAACGACATCCTCGTACAGGGGGCCGTACCCCTGTTCTTCATGGACTATGTCGGTGCCGGAGTTCTGGAGCCCGAGGCCGTGGTGCAGCTGGTCGACGGGCTGGCGGCGGCCTGTCGGGAGAATGACTGTGCCCTGCTGGGTGGTGAAACAGCTGAGATGCCAGGTTTCTACGACCAGGGAGACTATGAGCTGGTCGGCTTCGTGGTCGGTCTTGTCGATCGCGCCAAGCTCATCGACGGATCCCGGGTCGAGGCCGGCGATCTGCTGGTAGGCCTACCATCGACGGGCCTGCACACCAACGGTTACTCTCTGGCAAGGCGAGTCGTCTTCGACAAGCTGGGTCTGGGAGTCGGGGATCCTCTGCCCGATCCGGTTGTCGGCAAGACCGCTGCCGAGGAGCTGCTGACGCCACACCGGTCCTATCTTCGTCCGCTCCGGTCACTGCTCGACCATTCCGGGCTGCACGCCCTGGCCCACATCACGGGTGGTGGCCTGACCGACAATCTGCCCAGAGTGCTACCTGACGAGACTCGCGCCGAGATCAAGGTCGGTAGCTGGGAGATTCCCGGAATTTTCCATCTGCTACAGGACCAGGGTGAGGTTGACACCGAGGAGATGTTCCGGGTTTTCAACATGGGGGTGGGGATGGTCCTGGTGATCGAGCCGGCCTCCGCCGGTGACATTCTCCGACAGCTGCGCCAGGCGGGTGAAAAGCCCTTTCCCATGGGAACGGTTCAGAAGGGCGCCGCGGGCGTGGTCTACGATCTGCCTCCGGGCAGTGAGGCAGTGAGGCAGTGAGGCAGGGAAGAACAATTGCACTGAGAACCGCAGTCCTCTTCCACTGCTCCACTGCCCGGGAGACAAAGGAGGTACGACTATGGCTGCCAAAGTAGGCATTCTTCTCTCGGGTCGCGGCTCCAACTTTCTCGCTCTTCATGGTGCCATGGAGCGAGGCGAGGTGCCGGGCCACCTGGCCGTAGTGATCAGCAACGTCGCCGAGGCCGCCGGACTGGAGAAGG
>JAUWSP010000207.1 GCA_030610025.1 Acidobacteriota bacterium
GAAGCGGCAACCAGATACGATCATCGGGCCACATCCGATCGTACGGGATCTCGTCAATGGAGACCCACAAGGGGTCGGCCTCATCCGTCTCTTCAGGTGTGCCGACGAAACCACTCGCCCTGAAGACCCAGACATGAATCGAGTAGCCGTCCACGAATTGAAACTGCAACTCGCCGACCTCATCCACACCCGACGGAGAGATTCGGAGCTCCTCTTCGACCTCTCGAATCGCACACTCGAACGGCGTCTCTCCGTCATCCAACCTGCCTCCAGGGCCGTTGATCTTGCCGGCTCCCAAACCCCGCTTCTTGTGGATCAGGAGAATCTGGTCGTCGATGATGACGAACAGAATCGTCCCTTTGTCGACAGGCTGCCAGCTCTGCCAGTCGATCTCGGCGACTCGCTCGGGCACCCGCCCCTTCATCGGTCAGTCCACTCGGTCAAATCTCGTCTCCTTCGTCAAGGGATACCTGGAGTCCGGATTCTAGATCAGACGGGCGATCCTGCGTGCGACCCAAACGCCCTGCACGACGTAGGGAGTCCCGAAGCAGATACTCGATCTGGGAGTTGACGCTACGCAGCTCATCCGCGGCCCACTTCTCCAGACGCTCATGCACCTCGGGGTCCAGGCGCAGCAGAAATCGCTTCTTCTCGCTCACCTGGATCTCAGCCGTAAAGCGTGCCTGTGTTCAGCACGGGAGCACTGGACTGTTCACTGGTCAGCACGACCATGAGGTTGTTGACCATCCAATTTGCACTTCCATTGAGGATGATATCACTACAATATTTAAAAACTATCACCCCTGATCGATTCCCCGTCATAGAATCTGCCCATGAGCGAGCCCATCCAGAAACAGCCCAATAGCTACTACTGCTTTGTTTGCGGGGTACGCAACGACGCCAGCTTGCGCGTCGCCTTCTACGACGTAACCTCGGACGATGGCCATCCCGAGACCCTGGCGAAGTTCACGGGCAGAGCTGAACATCAGGGATATCCCGGGCGAATGCACGGTGGAGCGGCGACAGGGATCCTGGACGAGACCATCGGCCGGGCGATCAATTCCTCGAAGGTAGAGGGCGATTCGACAACCTGGGGAGTCGCGGTGGAGCTTTCCATTCGCTTCCACCAGCCGGTGCCGCTGGATACGGAGCTCACCGCTCGTGGCCGCATCACCCGTGAGCGTCGCCGCCTCTTCGAGGGTACGGGCGAGATCTATCTCCCCGACGGCTCGATCGCTGTCAGCGCCGAAGGCCGATACATGAAGCTGGACCTCGACCAGATCTCCGAAGTCGATCCAGAGTCGCTCGGGTGGCGGGTCTACGAAGACTGAGTCGTCGGCCTCATCCCACCCGGCGATGGACTTGCCATGGTCTGGTCACATCGGCATACTGTCCAAAACAGGATGGGAACCAGGTCCGTAACTGCAATCGGGAGGTTGCTATGAACCCAAGAGGATTCGTGCTCGTTGTCTCCATTGTCCTATTCGCCTTCGTTTCATTCGCCACATCGCCGGCAAACGCCCAGGGGAAGTCGGTGGTCGTCACCGCGAAATGTCCGAACAATGGACATGGACCGTTCAACTTCCATATGACTCCCTGGGAGGTCGAAGTGCTCCAGGGCGAGCCCATCGATTGGATTCTCAACACCAACAGCGAGGACACCAGGATCGTGATCGAGGCCAAGGAGGGCGGCGAGTGGCCATACTCGGATCGCAAGCATGAGGGAAACGGCCGTACCTCAGCTAGTCAGATGAAACCCGACGCCGAGGGTCTCTACGAATACAACATCACGATCTACTGCGGTGAGGATCGAATCGTCATCGACCCCAGGGTCAGGGTCGGCGGCGGCTCGGGCTAGTGGACACTAGTCCATCAGGGAAGCGCCTCGTCGGCCAGGGAATCGAAATCGGGATTCCCTCTCAGGTCTTCGAACAGGGGATCCGCGGCAATCTCCGTTCTCGGATAGCCCCCTTCGACTGAGCTCGTCAGCAGTTGGAGTGCCCTCTGGGTCTGCCCGACCACGTGATAGACCTGGGCCGCACGATGCTGGATGGTCATGTCGGTCGGGGCAACCTCCAGAGCCTTCTCCATCTCCCCCACAGCCTGGTCTCCGACTCCAGCCATGGCCAGGAAGTAGGCCCGGTCCGCCAGGATGAATGGCTCCCTGGGATTGACCTGGAGTTGCTCCTGACACATCGAGGCCGCACGCAGATAGGTCTGTCGCGCCTCCTCCTCCCCTTCGCCTCCCCAGTGGTAGGCGTCGGCGAGGTTGCCCACATTGAAGTAGTCGTTTTCATCGAGAGAGGCTGCCCGGGCAAAGAGCTCGGCGGCCTCATCGAACCTGCCATCGAAGAAGTACAGGGCCCCCAGGTTGGCGCAGGTCATATCGTCCTCGGGATTGATCTCCAGGGCCCGCTCGAAGGCTCGTCGCGCCTCGACTCGACGCTCCGCGAAATAGAAGGCCGCCCCCAGGTTGCTGTAGCCCCGGTAGCTGTCGGGAGCCAGCCGCACCACTTCCTCGAAGCTCCGAATCGCCTCCTCGTAGCGTCCCTGTCGAATGTAGAAGATCCCCAGCCAGTTGTACCCGGCCCAGTAGTGAGGCCGCAAAGCTATGGCTTCCTTGTAGGTCTCCTCGGCCAGTGGCAGGTCTCCGGTGGCCAGATACGCGTCGGCCAGACCTCGAACTGCCTGATCGTTGGTCGGGTCCAGGGACTTGGCGAGCTCGAGCTCGCTGATCGCATCCTCCGTTCGACCGCTACCGTTGTAGAGATGGCCCAGGCAGACATGCCCTGCTACGTCGAGCTCATCGAGCTCCACCGCGGTACGGCACTCCTCGAAGGCCGACTCCACCCACCGCCGGTCGCCGGTGATCTCGTATCGTCTCCAGAAGGCCTCTCCCAGACCGGCGTGCGCCCTGGCGTAGGCGGGATCGACTCGAAGCGCCTGTTCGAAGAGAGTCACAGCCGGCTCCACGTTCTCGGCTTCGAGGAAGCTCTGGAGATAACCCCGGCCTCGCAGGTAGTAGGCGTGGGCCCGGGGCTCTGATGTCCCGGCCTGCAACAGATCCTGTTCCAGGGGGCGCAGCTCGACCCTCAGGAGGCGCAGCACCCGAATCGTGACTTTCTCCTCCAGGGCCAGCAGGTCGTCCATGTAGCCGTCGATGGTCTCTGCCATGAGCTGGCGTTGGCGAGGCACATCCACGAGCTGGACGTTGACGCGAACTCGGTCGTCGAATCGATGGGTATCGAAATTGAGGGCCAGCGTCACTCCAAGCTCGCGGCGCGCCTTCTCCAGGCTGTCGACTTCTTCCTCCCGTAGGAGACTGGCCGGAATCACCTGCAGGTCGTGCTCCCTGGAGAGCTGGGCAAGCTTGGCGGTTAGGGTGAAAGCCAGTCCTTCGTTCAGTGCCGCCAGGTCGGGATCGTCGGCTAAGGAGGTCTGCGAGGGGAGTACGGCGATGATCCACTCACTGGCATCGAAGGCCGAGGGGGCGGCCAGCTCCTTTGGAGAGGCTCCGCCAGGCGTGTCGACCTGCGGAGCCCGGTAGAGCTTCATCAGCAGCCCGGCCGCCGCGAGCGTTGCCAGGACCGCCACCGCCACTGCCCACCAGAGCTTGCCGCGAGACGGCTTTTCGGGCCGTCGGCGTGGAGGCAGCTCGCCAGAATCGACTTCCCGGCGCAGGGCCTTCATCTCGTAGTGGACCTCGATCGCCGACTGATAGCGCTCTGTCGGCTCCTTCTCCAAGCAGCGCTGGATGATCCTGCCGAGGTGGCGCGGAGCCTCCGCATTGAAATCGGAGACCGGCGTCGGTGCGTCCCGCAGGATGGCGGACATGACAGCCGGAGCGCTGTTGCCCTGGAAGGGTTGGCGCCCTGTCACCATCTCGTAGAGCAGCACACCAAGAGAGAAGATGTCGGATCGGTGATCCACCTCCCTACCGTCGAGCTGCTCCGGCGACATGTAGGGAACCGTCCCGACGATTCCCCCATCCTGCGTCAGGCTCGTGGCACGAGTCGGCGCCTGGCTGGCCCCGCTTCCGAAGCCGCCACTCTGCGCATCGCTGGTCAGCTTGGCCAGACCGAAGTCCAGCACTTTCACCCGCCCATCCTTGGAGACCATGACATTCGCCGGTTTCAGATCCCGGTGAACGATGCCCTGCTGATGCGCCGCCGCCAAGGCATCGGCCAGTGGGATGGCGACGTCGTAGATGGTGTCCAATGGCATTCCTGTCGGCGGAATCAGCCGATCGACGCTGTCGCCCCGGACGCACTCCATGGTCAAGAAATGGGTGCCGTCGACCTCCTCGATCGAGTAGACCGTGACGATGTTCGGATGATTCAGGGCAGCCACCGTCTTGGCTTCGCGCTCGAAACGCAGCAGCCGTGAGGGATCCGAGGTGTACTGCTCTGGCACGACCTTGAGAGCCACTTCGCGGCCGAGCCTGGTGTCCTTGGCCAGATACACCTCGCCCATGCCCCCTTCGCCGAGCATCGAGATGATCACGTAGTGTCCGATTCTCTGGCCGATCATTCGAGGTCCCATGCGCCGCTCTGTCGAGCAGACTCCCATCCGGGCATCACGTCTCGGTTCGCGTTGCTCGATTCTATCCCGCAGCCTTCGCCAACCCGTCGACGGTCTTCCTCGAGAAGCCAAGGGAGCGTAGACTCCGAGCGTTTCATGGGACTGTTGACGATCAAACCCCGGCCGACCACGGCAATCGACCCCGACTATCACGGACAGTGCTCGCGAGCTCTGGTCCCAACCCTGGTCGCTCTGGCCTTGCTGGGAGCCTGCCAGGCTCCCGATCCCTTCGAGACCCGGATCGATCTCGTTGAGAGCCTGGCAACCGCGGAGGTTCACTACGAACCCGCCTTTCTGGATCTGGGGACGGCAGAGACTCGGGCCTTCCTCGGCCCAGGCTGGTCCTGGAACGAGCGCTCGAGGGGCGCTTCCTTTGTATGGGGCACCGGCGAGATCTCGGAGCTGAGGTTCTTCCTTTCCACGGCCCGGGCCTTCGACCTCGAGATCCATTGCTTCCCCTTCTCGTTCCCGGGAGCACCAGCGCAAGAGATCCGCCCGACTCTCAACGGCATCCTGCTGGAACCCATCACCCTGGCTGCCGATCCACAGACCTACAGACTCTCGGTCCCAAGTCGTGCTTCGAGACCGGGCATCAATCGACTGAGGTTGGAATATGGGTACAGCCAATCTCCCAAAACGGCCTTCGGTGGCGGAGATGGACGGAGCCTGGCAGTGGGATGGAATTGGATCCGATTCGACCTCCAACCTGAGGCCGGAGGATCTCGAGTCATTGCCGGTGAGGACGAGATCTCGATGCCTTCTGGCACGGGTATCGATTTCTACTTCGAGGCCGACCCTGGTGACCGTCTGGCTTTCCACGAGATCCTCGTGCCGGGTGACAGTGCTTCTGGAATCGAGATCAGCCTGCTGACAGACGGCAGAGAGGAGATTGAGCTGCTCGAGCTGCACTCCAGCCGGAAGGATGTCGAGATCGATCTACCGATCAACGAGAGACAAGCAATGAGGCTCTCCCTGCGAGCTGCAGATCCCGCTGGAGTCCCTGACCCGATTCTCCTCCTCAGACCCCGCATCGAGACCTCGCACATTCAAGACGGGACGCCGGAGGTATCCGCCGGAGTGCTGGCCGAGCTTCCTCCGACGAAACGGCC
>JAUWSP010000068.1 GCA_030610025.1 Acidobacteriota bacterium
CGAATGGCCTCGAGCTCGGCCTCCCTGTCGGGAACCTGAGCCTGCGAAGGGGTGCTTGTTGCGACCGACAACAGGAGGGCCGCGAGCCAGATGCACCACCTCCCAGCAGGCCACCTACGGTCAGCAGGTGAGCACCGCCTGGCGTGGGGGCTAACGAAACTGTAGAAAGGCATGTCGAGCGATGAGCTCCACAGCCTGGGAAGGGTTCGCCGGAACGGATCCGGCGTTCCTTCAGTCCGCGAAGGTAGCGACCGCCTCTTCCTCGTCGTCCAGTACGTCGAACACCGTCACCAGTTGGGTGATCTGCAGAATGTCCTGAACTTTGGGCGGCAGATTCAGAAGTCGCAGTGCCCCGCCACGGTTGGTTACCGAGGTGTAGGCCGAGACCAGCTCGCCAATTCCCGATGAGTCGATCGTGCTTACGTTTTCGAGGTTGATGAGGATCTTGGTGGATCCCGCCTCGAGAGCTTCGTGAACCGCTTCGCGAAGTGCCACGTCTCCAACGCCGATGGTGATTTTTCCCTTCGGCTCGAGAATCGTGATACCTGCTCGGTGTCGGGCCGGAATTTTCATTGTGTCTCCTCCTCTTGCTCTTGCTTTGCAGAATTCGATCGCAACACCGCCAACCCCTTGCGCATCTCCAGCACGGTGCCGTTCTCAGGCTGAAAAGTGTACTCGATTTGATCCATGTACCGCTTCATCAGCAGTATGCCTCGCCCGTCGCGCCGTAGCAAATTCTCGGGCTCCAAAGGATTCGGAACTCCATTCTCGTCGAATCCGACGCCCTGGTCATGGACCCGGATCAGCAGATCTCCGTTGTCGATACCCAACTCGACTTTGACCAGCTTGCTGGTATCACCCTGGTTGCCATGCTTCATGGCATTGGCCACGGCCTCTCGAATCGAGGTGCCTATCTGGTGGGCATCGTCCTCGGTGAGCTCGAGCTCAGCCAGTGAAGCCTCGATGGCGATCTGGACCAACTCGACGTTCTCCAGACGGCTCTCGACCTCCACATGGACCTTGGGTTCCGACATCATCATGAGCGTGATCCGCGGCGGAGTCTAGCAGATGGAACCGGGCATCAGAATCCCACCGACATCAGGACTGCTGCAACCGGCAGGGGAAACTCCGGACCACCCTCTTCCAGCAGGTTCAGGGCCCACGGGATGATGATCAGCAACTGCATGGCATCGAAGAGTGTGTGAGCCGCGATGGCCGGCCAGATGTTCTGTCGCCAGACCACGAGCAGGCCGTAGATCAGGGACAGAATGGTGATGCCGACAAGCATCAGAGGCTGTTCGTAGCTGGCGTGCGCCAGCACGAAGAGGGCCGTAGCCAGCACGATCCCCATGCGCGGCTGGAGAAATCCCCGAAAAAAGGCCTCCTCCACAACACCGGCCGACAGGCTGACCAGCAAGCGCACGACCACAGGCAAGGCCGCTATCCAGGGCACCATCGCTGGTGGCTCGGTAGGCAGGAGCTCGGCTCCACCGACCCACCACAGCAGTAGACCAAAGGCCATGAGAGCCATCACGACGACAAACCAGGCTCCCACCCCGACCACCAGGCCGATGGCGAGCTCGCGCCCCAGAGACGGGGTCCGGAGACCGAACTGAGCGACCCAGCCATGGATTCCCCTGGCCCCGAAGCCGGGTGTTCCCGCAAATCCCAGCACGTACCAGACCATCAGGACCAGCACGAAGAGGAAGTGCAGGATGAACAACTGCGGAGTGGTGATCGACGACAGATCCAGCTCTGTGGCCTGCCCCAGGGTTGCCAGGGGAGAAAAGACTCCGATCCAGAGCACTCCCCAGAGGCAGGTGAGAGCCAGGCTGCGCCGAACGACGCCCAGCTTGAAGGCTCGGCTTCCAGGCTCCGCCATGCCACCAAATCCAGGCGGCATCAGACCTTTTCGCAGGGTCAATTGGTCGAAGAGCACGCAGGTGAGCAGGGCCAGGACACCCGGTGTGGCGAGCATCAGCGCGGTCACCGTCGCACCCTCCAAAGGGCTTCGAGAAACATAGTCCGGCATCTTACTGCAAGCCTCGGGAAGCCAATAGCGGCGTGCTAACATTCCTCTCACCCCGGTGTAGACACATCAGGGTGAACCTCGAGGTCTCGTTCGATCACTTTTCAGCCGATGGAGAACTCATTTGAGCCGCTTTCCGGGCGTTGATTTTCTGGATTTCGAGTCTCTCCTCAGCGACGATGAGCGCCTGGCGAGAGACACGGTCCGTGAGTTCGTCGAGGATCGAGTCAAGCCGATCATCGAGGAATGTCATCGCGAGGCTCGCTTCCCGATCGAGCTGGTACCCGAGATCGGCGCCCTCAATCTCTTTGGAGCCAGTCTCGACGACTATGGCCTGCCCGGGCTCAAAGGCGTTGCCTACGGGCTCATCATGCAGGAGTTGGAGCGTGGTGACTCAGGGCTGCGAAGCTGCGTGTCCGTACAGAGCGGGCTGGTCATGTACCCGATCTACACATTCGGTTCCCAGGAGCAGCGAGATCGCTGGATTCCTCCCCTGGCTTCGGGTGAGGCCATCGGTTGCTTCGGCCTTACCGAGCCCGACTGGGGCTCCAATCCGAGTGGCATGCGCACCACCGCTCGACGAGATGGCGACGAGTGGGTGCTGAACGGCGCCAAGCAGTGGATCACGAACGGCTCGCTGGCCGACGTGGCGGTCGTCTGGGCTCGAACCGAGGAGGGTATTCGGGGATTCCTGGTGGAAAAAGGAGCTCCCGGGTTCACGGCCCGCGATCAGCACGGCAAGTTCTCTCTGCGCGCCTCGGTGACCTCCGAGCTGGGATTCCTGGACTGCCGGATTCCCGCCGAGAATCTCCTGCCGAAGACCGAGGGTGTCAGAAACGCTCTGATGTGCCTCAACCAGGCCCGTTACGGCATCGCCTGGGGAGCCCTCGGCGCCGCCATGGAGTGCTACCACACGGCGCTCGAGTACACGAAGCAACGCGTGCAGTTTGGCGGCCGGCCGTTGGCCTCCCACCAGCTCGTGCAGCAAAAACTGGTATGGATGGTGAGCGAGATCACCAAGGGACAGTTCATCGCCTACCAGGCAGCTCGACTCAAGGACATGGGCCGGCTCAAGCACTACCACGTCTCTCTGGCGAAGCGAAACAACGTCTGGCTGGCTCGGGAGTGTGCTCGCCTGGCCCGAGAGCTCCTCGGCGCCAACGGCATCGTCGATGACTATCCCGTCATCCGCCACATGTTGAACCTCGAGTCGGTCTATACGTACGAAGGCACACACGATATCCACGGCCTGGTGATCGGCGAGAGGATCACCGGGATCCCGTCCTACAATCCACCCATCGAAAGCAGTTGAGCCTGAACAACGTCGAAGGCAGGAGGCCTCCAAGGTCCGTAGACACCGATTTCGAGCTAGCGTTTGTCAAGGTGACCGAAGACGCCGCCGTGGCCGCCGCCCAGACCATGGGCTGGGGAGATCGGAACGAATCCGATCGAGTCGCGGTGGAGGCGATGCGCAAGACTATGGACGAGCTCGACATCGCCGGGCGGGTCGTCATCGGAGAGGGAGAGAGGGACGAGGCTCCCATGCTTTTCGTCGGCGAAGAAGTGGGTGCCTGCAAAGGACAGGAGGACGCGGTCGGGGTCGACTTTGCCGTCGATCCGCTGGAAGGAACCAACCTGTGCGCCTTCGGGACCGAAGGTGCGATTGCCGTCATGGCCGCTTCCGAGCGGGGCGGCTTGCTGCATGCCCCGGATATCTATATGGACAAAATCGTCGTCGGGCCGACGGCGCGGGGCAAGGTACACCTCGACGCGCCGGTGGCGGAGAACCTTCGACAGATCGCCGACGCCTTCGACCGGGACATCGACGACCTCACGGTGGTCGTTCTGGAGCGTGAGCGCCATCGGCAGCTCATCAGCGACATCCGTGATGCGGGAGCCCGGATCAAGCTGATCGGCGATGGCGACCTTTCCGCCGGCATCACCGCAGCCGTACGAGGTACCGGAGTGCATGCGGTGATGGGCATCGGCGGTGCGCCCGAAGGTGTGATCACCGCGGCCGCCATGCGCTGCCTGGGCGGCGAGATCCAGGCCCGACTGACACCGCTCGACGACAAACAGCGGGCGCGGGCAGACAAGCTGGGCATCACCGACCTCGAGAAGCTCTACAGTAGCGAGGAGCTGGCTCCAGGCAACGATCTCCTCTTCTGCTGCAGTGGAGTCACTGACGGTCAGCTGCTGCGCGGTGTGCGCTTCTTCGGCCGTGGCTATCGGACTCACAGCCTTTTCATGTCGTTGTCCAGAGGTCTCATCCGATTCGTGGATACGATTCACCGCGAAGACGTGCGCACGCCGGTACACTTTCAGTAGAAAACACCCTCCTGGCCAGGTGTTGAGGGCTCCACGAGAGGGTGACTGCTTCCACTGAGAGGCGTCGCGATCCGTGTCTATAATCGAGCGGGCGCAGTTGCCATGAGCATCACCGGTAACCTCAAGACGATGGAGCTCGCCGAGCTTCTGCAGTGGCTCTCCCAGGGCCGCAAGAGCGGAACTTTGCACATCAACAACGGCAAGGTCGAAAAACAGATCTTCTTCGAGGAGGGGACGATCGTCTCTTCAGCCGCCAGCGACCCGAAGGAATACCTCGGGCACTTCCTGGTCAGCCATGGGTTTATCGACGAGCTCACCCTCGCCAAGGCCATGGAGATGCAGGAAGACAACAAGATGCTGCTGGGCAAGATCCTGCTGACGATCGGCGCGATCTCGGAAACCGATCTGGACCGCATGTTGCGCCTGAAAGCCGAGGAGAGCATCTACGAGATCTTCACCTGGTCCCAAGGAGAGTTTCGCTTCGCCGATGGCGACCTGCCCGACTACCACATGTGGCCCCTCGCGCTGAGCGTCACGGCAGTGGTTCTGGAGGGCCATCAGAGGGTCGACGAATGGAAGCAGATCCGAGCCAGGATTCCCAACAGCAACGTCGTGCCGGTAGCCACAAGAGAGTTGAGAACCGCGGCGCGTGATCCCGGCGTCGAGAAGATTCTCGCCCTGGTCGACGACGACCGGACCGTTCAAGAGATCGGGTTGCAGACCCACTCCGGAGAGTTCCATGTTTGCAGGGTCTTGTACGAGCAGATTCGGGCTGGCAGCCTCAAGATCGTACGACCCCGCCAGATCAAGGCAGAAGTCGCGGCCCAGCCCCCGCCGGAGAACAATGGTGACTCCGTCGATGCCGACGCCTTGCTTCGCATCGCCGACCTCCACATCGGGAGCCGCGAGTTCTCCAGAGCCATCCGACACCTGAGAGCCGCACAGAATCTCGAGCCCGACAGCAACCGCATCAAGCAGACCGTCGAAGCGGCCGAGAAGCGCATCATCATCGCCATCCGACAGGATGGGATCGACATCAAGGCGGTGCCGACGCTCGAGTGTGACCCCGCAGCGCTCGACAGCCTGGATATCTCGCCCCAGCAGGGGTTCATCTTGACGCGAGTCAACGGTACCTACGATATCCAGACCATCCTGAAGATCACGCCGGTGCCGCCCCTGGAAGCGCAGGTGCTGATCTGGAAGCTGCACCAGGCCGGCCACATCGGCATGGATCCACCGAAGAAATAGGCTGCTGGCCGTTGGTTTCCTGCTACTTCGACCACGGTTGGGGCCGAGATACGTGCCGATTGCCGCGAATCGCGAAGCGCAACGGCCAGCCTGCTGCCTCGCCGGCATAGGCGATACCGATTCGCGGCCCGGCAACCAGATCCTCCGTCCCTGCCGGCTCCCCCTCCGTGATTCGCAGGTCGCCTCGCAACAGCGATGAGCCATCGAAGCCACGATCGACCTTCAGCGCCTGACAGAGCTTTCCAGGTCCGCCAGCCACGTCGCCGGGACGAGGGCTCCGCCTCCAGCATCGGCGCCCGAGCATCGTCTCGACCCCCTCGATCGGCTCTCCGGCGCGCAAGAGCACGGCATCGCCATTCCCGCTCCGACCCGTGACTACATTCAGGCAGTAATGCATACCGTAGATGAGGTAGACGTATGCCACGCCCCCTTCCTCGAAGAGGCTCCTATTGCGCTCTGTTCGGCGACCCAGCCAGGCATGACTTGCCCGGTCTCGAGCTCCCAGATAGGCCTCCACCTCGACGATTCGCAGCACCAGACGCTCCCCGTCGAGCTCACGCACCAGGAAGCGGCCGAGAATGTCGGTTGCCACCTCCTCCGTCGATCGCCTGAAGAACTTCGCGGGAAGGTTTCGATAGCGTCCCATGACAGCCACAAGTCTACCTTCCGATTCGGCTCTATAATCACCTGGTGTCTCCGACTCCGCTGCCCGCCCTTTTCGAGGACCTCCCACAGGAGCTCGAGGAGCATTACAACCCCGAGGCTCCCTGGGAGCTGCTCGGAGAGGGCCTGGACGAGATCCTGGCGAACCTGCCCTCCAGTGCCATCGACAGCCCACTGTCGCCGGAAGTCCACTTGCTGGGCGATCGGATCGTCATCGGGCCGGGTGCCCGCATTCATCCCGGGGCGCTCATCGAGGGACCCATCCGAATCGGGCGCGACGTCGTCATTCGCACCGGTGCCTATTTGCGGGGGGGAAACTGGATCGGCGACAACTGTGTGGTGGGCGCCAATACCGAGGTCATGCGTTCCATCTTCCTGCATGGAGCCAAGGCTCCACACCTGAGTTACGTCGGGGACTCCATTCTCGGCGAGGGTGTCAATCTGGGTGCCGGCAGCGTACTTTCCAACCTCCGACACGACGGACGACAGATCGCGATT
Source organism: Acidobacteriota bacterium (assembly GCA_030610025.1). Lineage (GTDB taxonomy): Bacteria > Acidobacteriota > Thermoanaerobaculia > Multivoradales > JAHEKO01 > JAUVRX01. The sequence continues at coordinate 6,767 of JAUWSP010000068.1, forward strand.
CCAACCGGCGATTCCCCCTTGCCCACGGGTCGGCGCAAACTGGGAGCCATTCTGGGCGACGGGGTCCTGACTGGATGCAACTGTGTCCTTTTCCCGGGCGTTGTGGTGGGTAGGGCCAGCCAGATCTATCCTGGAGTCCAGCTTCGATCGGGCATCTACCCAGCCGGCTGTCTCGTCAAGCTCCGCCAAGAGCTCGAAATCGTACAAATCCGAACCGATTGAACACCTGTTGGGGCCCCGAAAGCTGGGCGCCGACGACCGCGGGGCCTACTCCTGATCTTCGGGTGGACGCTTGACCCCGACCAGAGTGCGATCGTCCTCAGGTGCCTCTCCAGAACAGAACACCTCGAGCCGGGCGAAGATCGCCTGTACGACCCCTCCGGCCGATTCGTGTTGATGGTCCCTGGCAGCATCGATGAGTCTTCGGAGACCGAACTCCTCAGGCTGACCTCCCTTATCCCGGCCCATCGCTTCTACGATGCCGTCGGTGTAAAGGACCAGTAGATCTCCTGGCCGAATCTTGACGAACCCTCGCTCGTAGGTGGCGTCGGGGATCGGACCGAGAACGATTCCACCTCTCTCCAGCATCTTCTCGGTGCCGTCGGCGGCGACGCGGAACGGAGGTGGGTGCCCGCAATTGACATAGACGAAATTGCCGCTGGACTCGAGCTCGCCGTAAACCATCGAGACGAATCGACTGGTCAGGGTGCTCAGATGGATGATCTCGTTGAGGCGCTCTATCGTCCGCACGATCTTGTAGTCGCGGGATAGGCCCATGCGTAGGCCCATGTAGATGTCCCGCACCTGTAGTGCCGCCGGCAGACCGTGACCCGAAACGTCGGCGATGGCCAGCCCAATGATCTTGTCGGTCATGGAGATGAAGTCGAAGTGGTCGCCGCCGACGGTCTCCATGGGAATGCTCCGACCACAGATGTCGAAGCCCGCGAAATCGGGATTGCCACGAGGCACGATCGAGGCCTGGATTCGGCGCGCCTGCCGCAGGGCATCCACCATCCGCTCTTGTCGAATCTTCTGGTTGATGCTGTGGCGAAGAATGCCGAGAGAGAACAGGATGCTGCTCTTGTCGTAGCCCGGGGCCACATTGAAAGAGAGGATGTACTCCTGGTCCCCCACTTCGATCGCCACGAACTGTTGGACTCCGAGATCTGCCTCCAGATCCCGGTCCAGCAGCGGGTCGTCTTCCTCCATGTAGAGGGTTCGTCTCTGGATCAGCTCGCCGATAGGCCCGTAGTCCGCCGAGACCCGCAAACCCTCCGGCACCTCCTTGGCCTCTCCGAAGGTACCCTGGAGAACGAACTCATCACCCTCCCGCCGATAGATCCGACCGCCGTAGAGCCCAAGCTGATCCCTGAACTGCGAAATCACCGCATCCGCGACCATATGAACGGTCGCCGCCACATCGTCGGCATCCTCGATCGCTTCGACCAGATGCTCGACGTTCTTGATCAGGCGGTTGTAGTCGACGCGCTTCGAGTCATCCGACGTCACTGCTGGTCACTTCTCCTCTCAACCTTCATCCACCAGCACCCGCAGAATCCGATCCTGCGCCCTCGCAGCCCCCCAGTTACCAGTGGTCCGGTTGCAGAGTATGGAGAAGGCATAGGTCTTTCCCGAACGGCCCTTGGCGTATCCCGACAACGTCGACACTCCCGTCAGAGAGCCGGTCTTCGCGAAGATGTTGCCACGGTAGGGCTCATCCGCCAAGCGCCGTTCCCACCGCAGGCCTTCTTCACCGCTGTAGGGCAGGGTGAGAAGAAACTCCTGGCCCTTCTCATGATCGAACATATACCGCAGGACTGTCGTGAGCTGACGGGTCGTGAACTGGTTGCCCCGACTCATGCCCGAGCCATCAGCGAGCCGATAGTCGCCCGGCTGGATCCCCACCCTCTCCAGAAATTCCTCGACGACCTGGAGCCCGGCCTGCCAACTGCCGCTGCCGCACAGTCGTGCTCCCATGGCCTTCAGTAAGCTCTCGGCAAAGAAGTTCTGACTTCGCTTGTTGATCACTTCGGTAGTCGTCATCAGGTCGGACCGGTGGCCGGTGACCCAACGCCACTGGCCGGAGGGCAGCCGCATGGTGGGTCGCAGCCCACCCAATAGCTCGACACCCTCCTCTTCGAATGCCGCCTTGAGAGCCACCCCGAAGTAGCTGACAGGGTCCGGCACCGTGACCCAGCTTTCGACCGGAGGAGCATGCCGGTACATCGATCCGGAGACCAAAAGCAGATCACTGCCGTCGCGCCGATCCACCACGACCATGTGCCGCTTCGAGGAGTCGACCGTCCGGGCCGTATTCTCCACCCGGAGAACACCCAGGTCCGGAATCAGCTCGACCCGCGCCGGCTCCCCCACCGCTCTACCGTGCGATACCCGTACGAGCACACAGTTGTCGCTGAAGGACAACGCTGCGACCGGAGCCTCGTACCACCGGTGCAACTGGTTCCGAGGCCAGTCCGGATGGACCAACGGGGGCTCGAAGAGGCCGGTGACCAGAAACAGATCGCCTTCGATTCTGTGAACCCCGAGTCGCTTGAACTCCTGGGCCCATTGCCGGAAGACCACCAGGGGGTCTCCGCCGTAGTGACGGCCCGAGATGTTGGGATCTCCCCCACCCAAGACGGCCACATCTCCCTGCAGCCCACCATCACTGCGCTCGCCACGTGACAAGACGTTGGTCTCGAA
>JAUWSP010000393.1 GCA_030610025.1 Acidobacteriota bacterium
ATGCGAAGAAGATCTGGACGGTGGAGCCTTCGACGATGGACTTCAGTTGGATCGGTCGTCGCGTTCCGACCCCGGACGTGGAGAGGGTCGTTCAGGGGGCGTTGACAGACGAAGTCGACCAGGTTGGTGCCACGGCGCATTTCTGGTACACGAAACAGGGCGGCATCGAGCCCTTGCCGAAGGCCCTCGGGGAGAGGGTGTCCGGTCTCCATCTGGATCGCACGGCGGTGCACATCGAGCTTCCCGACAAGCAGGTCATTTTCGAAGATGGCGACATCGTGCCCTTCGACCAGTTGATCTACACGCTGCCACTACCTTTCATCCCGCGCTTCGTCTCCGATCTGCCGGTGGAGGTGAAGCGGGCCTGCGAGGGGCTGAAGTATCAGGGGATCTACTGCATCAATCTGGGTGTCGACCGGGAGGCCATCTCCGACAAGCACTGGATCTACTATTACGAGGATGAGTTCCCCTTTCATCGCCTCTCCCTGCCCGCGAATTTCAGTCCGGACACGGTGCCGGCAGGCAAGAGCGCGATCGCTACCGAGGTGGCCTTTTCGGATGTGCGGCCCCTGGACAGGGACGCGGCCGTGGAGAAGACGATCGAGGGGTTGATCGCCTCCAGGCTGATCACTCCCGACGATACGATCTCTTTCGTGCACACCGAGGAGATCCTGCCGGCCTACGTCATCTACGACCTCGAGCACGCCTCCAACGTAGCGACCATCCGCGAGTGGCTTCTGCAGTACGGCATCCGCACGGCGGGGCGATTCGGCGAGTGGCAGTACTTCAACATGGATCACTCGATGAGAAGTGGCCGGCGGGCGGTCGATGAGATCGTCGCCGAGAGGCGCTGAGTCATGCGTGACCCATCGGCGCCCGTGGGCGTGGTGCTGGTCAACTGGAATGGAGTCGGCGACACGCTCGACGTCCTGGGTCAGCTCGACCACGTAGAGGGCCCACCCCTTCAGAGACTGGTGGTGGACAACGGATCTACCGACGACTCGGTCGCCAGACTGCGCCGGGAGCGACCCGATATCGAACTGCTGGAGACCGGCGAGAACCTCGGGTTTGCCGGCGGCAACCTGGTGGGCATTCGCCACCTGCTGGAGCGGCACGATTGCGGCTGGATCCTACTGCTCAATACCGATGTGGAGGTCGACCGGGGCTTTCTTCCTCCGCTCATCGAAGCCTGTCGCGAAGCCCAGGTCGGGGCTGCCGGACCGAAGATCTACTTTCACCAGCCGCCGGATCTCATCTGGGCGGCCGGCGGCCGGTTGCGGCTGCGCGAAACGGTGACCCAGGAGTTTGGAATTCGAGAGCCCGACGGTCCTGCCTGGGGCGAGCCCAAAGACGTCACCTATCTGACGACCTGCTGCCTTCTGGTGCCAAGCGACGTCCTGGAGAGGGTCGGGCTGTTCGATCCGATGTTCTTCATTGGGGTGGAAGATGCCGACTGGTGCCGCAGGGCGCTGGATGCGGCGTTTCGCCTGCGCTACGTTCCCCAGAGTCGCATCTGGCACAAGGTCGCCACCTCTACCGGCGGCAGCTATACGCCCTTCAAGACGTTCCATACGGGTCGCAGCAATGCCCTGTATGCCAGACGGCATTTCCGCTTCCCGGCCCTGTCGTTTTTCGTCATCGCGAACATCGCGGCCCTGGGAGGTGCCCTGCTGAGGGAGTTGCCCAAGGGTAACGCGAGGGCTGTTGCGTCGAAGGCGAAGGGGCTCTGGCAGGGACTGAGGGACCCTTTGGCGACACCGCCGGGTTTGAAGGCCGATCAGGACTAGTGGACTGAAACGCTCAAACGTTTAGCGCCTGTGCGGCCCTCGGGCTCGATCTCGGCGTTGCGCCTCCTCGACATAGTCCCGCTAGCCTCGAGTCTGCGCGCCTTGATCTCGAACCCGATGACTCGCACATCCACTAACCGTTTGAGCTTTTCAGTCCACTAGCCGTTGGCGAGGGGGCGACTCCGGGCCGGGGTACCCACGGCCAGGCTGGCGGGTGGAACGTCCTCTAGAACGACGGCTCCGGCGCCCACGAAGGCGTCGTCGCCTACCGAGATACCTCCCAGCACCGAAGCATGCGCGCCGAGCGTTACGCGATTGCCGATGCGAGGGCATTGGTCTTCGGAAAAGCGCGCCTCTCCGAGGGTCACTCCCTGGAGCAGGGTGCAGTCCTCACCGATGACCGTCGTACCGCCGACGACCAGGCCGAGACCGTGTGCGATGTAGCAGCCGCCGCCGATCTGAGCCTGAGGAAGAATGTCGATACCGCAGGAGCCGATTGCCCAGCGTCGCAAGATGGCTGGCAGCACGGGCCAACCCCCTCTGCGGAAACTGGAGCCCATCCGGTATGCCACGAGCGCCTGAAAGCCGGAGTCGAAGAGCATGGACTCCAGAAAGGTGCGAAGAGCCCCTCGTCCCTTGATGTCCCGGATTCGTCGCAGGTCACGACGGAAATTTGGCCAGACACTCATCAGTGAACCCAGTCTGCCATGAATCGAGAAGAGTCCCTAGCGCGCTTCATCGAGGCCCGCCTTGGCTCACTCTGCCGTGCCAGGCCGATATCCAGTAGTAGTAGCCTGAAAGCTTGCGCGCGTAGCGCTGTTCGGTGTCCCCAGGGAAGACCATCATCCGGGGTAGGGCGAACAGGTCTTCGGTCGGAGGCTCACCGGCGTAGGCCGATCGGTATCCAGCCTCGGAAACGGCCCGACGAGCCGCCGCATTGTGATGGGCGAACGGGTAGCAGAAGTCCAGCACCGGGCGATCCAGAACCTCTTCCAGAAGTTGCTTCGATCGTGCAGCTTCCGAGCTGGCTGTCTCGAAGCTGGCGGTGGTCAGATCCTGATGGGTCAGCGAATGGGAGCCGACCTCCTGGCCTGCTTCGACCCATCTCCTCAAACCCTGGTCGTCCACGATTCGCCCTTCGGAAGCAGTTGCGTGGGTCCCTGCCTCGGAGCTCAGGGCCACTGTTTGCCCCAGGAGCCCGGCCGGCACGAAGACCGTGCTGCGCATCCCGAGCTTCTGGAGCCAGGGAGCCGCCGTGTCCAGAGTCTCGGCGAAAGCGTCGTCGAAGGTGATCAGAACGGCCTTCTTGTCAGGAGTCCCCGAGCGAAAGCACTCGTAGGCCTCATCGAGGCTGAGCGCTCGTAGGCCGCGATCCCGTATCCACCGCAGGTGACGGGCAAAGGTCTCTTCCGAGACCCAAAGCTGCCGGTCACCGCCGGGGCAAGGGCCGATCCTGTGGTACATGAGGACCGGCAGGGTCCGCCTCGGCAACCAACCTTTCATGGCCGCTTCCTCGCCAACTCGTAGAGTAGATCACCAAGCGCCTTGGCGGAGTCATCCACCGAATGGGAGAGAGCCTGTCTCCGAGGGCGATCCCCCCACTGCAGCTCCAGGGCCTGCTCGATGGCGTCGGCGAAAGCCTGGGGGTCGACCCCTTCGACGAGGATACCGCCATCTCCGACCAGCTCCAGGCGAGCCGAGTCGGCTGTGGCCACGACCGGCTTGTTGCAGGCCATCGCTTCCAAGGCTGCCAGGGGTCCCGCTTCGCGAGGGGAGGGTGCTAGAAGGAGGTCCGCTGCGGCATAGAGGCTGGGCATCTCTGCCCGTTCGAGGGCGAGGCGCTGATAGCGATCGGGGCCGAGTCGCTCGCGGGCCAGACCATCCATCGATGGCGCCAGCGGTCCGTCACCTGCCAGGACCAGGGAGGCGCGGGTTCTGGCCACCGCCTCGATAGCGAGATCCGGAGCCTTTTCTGGTGAGAGGGCCCCTACAACCAGCACCACCGGGCGCGGCAATTTGATCGGGTAC
>JAUWSP010000397.1 GCA_030610025.1 Acidobacteriota bacterium
ACACCCTCGGACCCTGCACCGGCGGCACCCGAATGAAGGTCTACTCGGAGCCTGGAGAAGGGCTTCTGGATGCCATGCGGCTGGCCGAGGGGATGACCAGCAAGTGGGCGGCCATCGATGTCGCCGCAGGGGGTGGCAAGGCTGTCCTCGCGGTTGCGAAGCCCCTGGAGGGCGAAGAGCGCAGGGAGCTGCTGCTGCGCTACGGCCGGTTGATCCAATCCCTGGGTGGAGGCTTCCGCACAGGGGAGGACATGGGAACCTCGACGGAGGACATGCAGATCATCGCCGAGGAGGCCGACTACATCCATGGCTTCCATCCCCAGGATGGCTCCAAGATAGACCCCAGCCCCTTCACGGCCCGAGCTGTCTTCGCAGGCATTAGAAGTGCCGTTTCCGAGGTTCTGGGGGGTTCGACGCTGCAGGGTCGAAAGGTGTTGATCCAGGGTGTCGGCAACGTCGGAGCCCATCTGGGGCAGTTCCTGAAGGAGGCCGGCGCCGAGTTGATCGTCAGCGACATCGACGAGCCCCGCTGTCGGCGTGTGGCCGACCTGCTCGAGGCGACGCACGTTCCCAACACCGAGATCTACTCCACAGCCTGTGACGTCTACGCTCCGTGCGCGGTGGGGGCGACCCTGAACTTCGAGACCATTCCTCAGCTCGAGTGCCGCATCGTCGCTGGCTCGGCCAACAACCAACTCGAAGAGCCGGCTGATGCCGACCGCCTGTTGGAGCGAGACATCGTCTATGTGCCCGACTACATCATCAACGCCGGGGGAGCCTTGTCATTCTCGCTGCTGGACAAGGGGCTCAGCGATCGCCAGGCCCTGCTCGAGCAGATGGACGTGATCGGCGACTCGGTGGCCGAAATCCTGCGAGAGGCCGGTTCGAAAGGCGAATCGCCGATCGTTGCCGCGCAACGCCGAGTCGACCGCGCCCTGGCCAAAGTACGCGAAGAAGCCTGACCACCCCCTTGGGGGGTTGAGCCGGCCGGCATCCCAAGACTCCAAGGCCTCAGGCCCTTAAAGACCAGCCGGCGGAGAGCCGGCTGCCTCAACCCGCGAGAGCTGTCAGGAGGGCTGGGTGGTGTCAGCGTAGCTGCGGAGCAGGGCGAGGGCTTCTTCGAACTGATTCTTGGCGCGGGTCAGATACTTGTTGATCTCATCGACATAGCCGTCGGTGGAGGCCGACCAGCACCGATTCAGGTGCCGTTCGCCGGTAGCGAAGTGGGTCATGATATCGGCGTAGGCCTGGAGTCCGTAGGCGTCGCCGATGGTCTCGCGGTTCTCCACGAAAATATCGAGATCCCCCATGAACTGGTCGTCGATCAGGTGACGTACCTCATAAGGGTCGAGGTTCTCCTTGTCCGCGTCCAGTGTCTCGGCCTTGGCGACGATGCTCGCTAGGCTCTGTTCCAGCTTGCCGATGTTGGACCGCACCATGTCCACCGAGCGCCGCCGACCCCGGTTGCTGAAGTGGACCAGAGCCACTCCGACCAGGCCCACCAACAGGGCAGGTACGACCTTGGGCCACGGCACCTGCTCGGTGTCGATGACCGAGTAGTACGAGGCCACCAAGAAGCTGATCGTGATGAGCAGATAGGCAATGGTCTTCAAGGCTCGAGCCCCTTCTTGCTAGCCGCCACCCGTGGCGGCACCGATGATCCGAAAAAGGGCGACTCCCACACCGATCAGGGCTTCTCCGACGATCAGGCCCGCCGCCACGGGCACCCCGACCTCTTCGCTGAAGCGTCGTCCAGGGCGCCAATCGGTCAACACGCGCAGGATCGTGCCGATCGTGTAGGTCAGCACGATATTGAACGGTAGATAGAAGCCGAGACCGACCAGGATGCCCAGTCCGCCGATACCGCTGGCGCTCAGAACAGCTCCGATGCCGGCACCAGAGAGATACTTTTGCACGGGTACGTCGCCGCCCAGGATGCCGTCGATCATGCTGGCCAGAGCCTGTCCCTGCGGCGCCGGCAGCCGTTCACTACCGAGGCCGTAAGCGCTGTGCAAGACGAGGATCAGCGACATGATCACCAGGGGACCCAGCCAGGTACCGAGAAGCTGAGCGATCTGCTGTTTGCGGGGAATGGCCCCGACCAGGTAGCCGGTCTTCAGATCCATCATCAGATCGGTCGCCTGGGCCATGGCCACGCACATGGCGGCGCCGACAATAATGGAGGAGACGATGGTGGCTTCGTCGCTCATGCCACTGGCGACCAGAATGAGAATGGTGACGCCGATCAGGGTCATGCCAGACAGAGGTGACCAGTTGGTTCGCCCGATGCATTCGGAGAGCACGACTCCAGCCATCCAGATCCACAGCGTTCCGAGCACTGCCATCAGAGCGGCTCGCATCAGGGTGATCTCGGGCGTCGACAAGACCGCTGTGATCAGCAGGACGACGAAGGCGCTGACCACGGCTCCGTAGAGAAGTTTGATCGGCATCTCGTCGCGGGAGGCTTCGGTCTTCATCTTGGCGGCGGTCTGCATGCTGCGAATGGCGCTCACCACCAAAGGCAGGGCCAGAAGAATGCCGGTCAGGGCACCACCAATGAGCATGCCGATACCCAAGGGCCGGAAGAGAGTGGTCCTGAGGTAGCTCGCCATGGAGGTATCCATCGCGACCAGTTGATCGGCGGTGGGCAGCAGCCCGCTCGCCGCCAGCACCGGCGCCAGCATCCAGTAGCAGACAAAGCCCCCGACGATGAAGAAGACTCCTCCCCTGCCGGCCAGATAGGCTGCTCCGATCGTCAGCAGGGAGATATACCAGACCCCGTTCATGTAGTCCGGCATGCCGAGCATGTTTCCGAGGGCCAGGTTCTCGACACCGCTGAACTGGCTGACCAGATGCACCAGGGCGCTGATCGCGGCGCCGCCGGTCAGCAGCAGGGCCTTGTGAACGCCGGCACCAGGAGACTTCAGAATCGTCGCCACCGCAATACCGCCCGGGTAGGCCAGGCGGTTGAAGTCGATCATCTGTTTGCGCAGGGGGATGATGAAGGCCACCCCGAGGATGCCACCGGCGATGCAGGCGATGACCATGAGCGGGATGTTGAAATCGCTGTAGCCCAAGATGAAGATGGCTGGCACCGAGAACATCATGCCGGCGGAGGCGCCGTTGACCGAGCTGGCGATGGTCTGGTTGATGTTGTTCTCGATGATGGAGGTGCGCCGCATCAGGCCACGCAGGATGCCGAAGCCGAGAATGGCGGCGAGCTCGGAGCCCTCGATGGAGAAGCCGAGGATCAGCGAGGCATAGCCGATGCTCAGCGCGATGAGAATCCCGAGGCCGTAGCCCACCAGGATGGCGGGCATCGTGATCTCGGGGTACGGACCGTAGCGTATGGGCTTGCCGCTGGTGGTAGTGGGCTCGGCCAAGTGATTCCTCCGAAAGATCCAGTACAGCCGACTCGAGGCGGCACCATTGTATCGGATTGGGTGGGGTAGTTTTCTAGCGTCGAGCGGGCTTCATCTGACACACTTGTGCGCGGTGATTCGCTGTCAATCTTGCGGAGTTGAGGTTTCAGGGGGAAGCCGGTTTTGTGGCGGCTGTGGTGCGCCCGTCGGCGGTAGCTCGGATGCTCCGACCCGCACCAGTGCACCGAGTGCCATTCCCACTGAGATGGGTCCGCCCTCGAGCCCGGTATCTTCGTCCTCTGTTGACCAGGGGCGCTTCATCCCGGGCACGGTGCTGGCCAAGAGGTATCGGATCATTGGGTTGCTCGGTCGGGGAGGGATGGGCGAGGTCTACCGGGCCGATGACCTGAAGCTCGGCC
>JAUWSP010000310.1 GCA_030610025.1 Acidobacteriota bacterium
CAGGTGCCGTCGGTCGAGCTGGACGTATTCGAAGACAGCGGCAGCCAGCCCCATCTCGAGGTCGCCCCCAGATTCAGCCAGCGCCTCGAGTCTTTCCTCGCCAGATCCTCCGGCTGAGCCGCTACCCATACCCCTCGAAGGGCAGGGTAGAATGTGCGCCGCAACCCCGATTCAAGCGAGAACTGCATGAACAATCGACGCTTTCCCGACCTGCCCTCAGGCTATCCCTTCCCCTCACTCGAGCTGGAGGTCCTACGTGAGTGGCGGGAGAACAAGATCTTCGAGAAGAGCTTGGAGAAGACCCGCAGCGGAGAGGACTTCGTCTTCTTCGAGGGCCCTCCGACAGCCAACAACAAGCCCCACGTCGGCCACGTGGTAACCCGGGTCGTCAAGGACCTCTTCCCGCGATTCAGGACCATGCAGGGCCGTCACGTGGCCCGCAAGGCAGGTTGGGACACCCATGGGCTGGCAGTCGAGATCGAGGTCGAGAAGCAGTTGGGCTTCTCCGGCAAGGAAGACATCGAGAAGTACGGTGTCATCGAGTTCAATCAGGCCTGTCTGGAAAGCGTCCACTCCTATGAGCAGCAGTGGCGGGAGATGACCGAGCGAATCGGCTTCTGGATCGATCTCGACAGCGCCTACTTCACCTACGCGAATCGCTACATCGAGTCTGTCTGGTGGGCCCTGCGTCAACTCTGGGACAAGGGACTGCTGAGGGAAGACTACAAGATCCAGCCCTACTGTTGCCGATGCGGCACCACCCTGTCGAGCCACGAGGTGGCCCAGAACTACAAGGACACCGACGATCCGTCGATCTGGGTTCTGTTTCCAGCCAGGGCCGGCCAGGTGATCTCCACTGTCGAAGGCAAGGAGTGGCCGGTCCCCGAGAAGCTGAGCCTCGTGGCATGGACCACAACCCCATGGACCCTCCTGGGACACTCTGGCCTGGCGGTGAACCCGGACCTGGTCTATCAGGTCGTCGAGCATCCCGAGCGATCCGGTGAGCTGCTCCTGTTTGCCGAGGGCCTGGAAACGCCAGTACCACTGGAGACACAGGTCGACGACAAGCGGGCGCGAGTCGACCTCCGCGAGATTCCTCCACAGGCACGATTCCTGGGCGCCGATCTGAACGGCCTGCGATACGACCGGCCGTTCGCCACGCAGCCAGCGGATCGAGTCCCGGGCGACTCGCCATTCGCACCCCCGCCTTCCGACGAGGACGGTTGGCGGGTCTTCACGGCCGATTACGTGACAGCCAGTGAGGGAACCGGGTTGGTCCACACCGCCCCGGCCTTCGGTGAGGACGACTATCAGAGCGGAGTGAAGTTCGCTCTCCCCTTCTTCCTGACCGTGGACATGGAGGGCAAAGTCGTCGAGCGCCAGGGCATCGAGCCCTTTGCCGGAATCTGGGTCAAAGAGGCCGACAAGGCGATCTCACGCGACCTCAAACAGCGGGGCCGCCTGCTCCACCAGGACCAGTACCGGCACAGCTACCCCTTCTGCTGGAGATGCGACCAGCCCCTGCTCTATCTCGCTAGCAAGAGTTGGTTCGTCAAGACCACCTCGCACAAAGACGAGTTGCTCGAGCTGAACCAGGAGATCGACTGGCACCCGCAGCACGTCAAAGACGGGCGGTTCGGAAAGTGGCTCGAGAACATGGTCGACTGGGCCCTTTCCCGCAAGCGCTATTGGGGTACGCCGCTGCCCGTCTGGGTGTGCGACCGGTGTCCGAATCAGCAGGTGATGGGCTCCTTTGCCGAGCTCTACGCCGCCGCCGGCAAGCCGCTTCCCCCTGATGTCTACGACCGTGAGCAATTCGACCCGCATCGCCCCTTCGTCGATCCCGAGGCCGAGGACCCGTTTGTCTGGCCTTGTAGCGAGTGCAGCGAAGGAACCATGGGCCGGGTCGAAGAGGTCATCGATGCCTGGTTCGACGCTGGATCCATGCCCTTTGCTCAGCAACACTATCCCTTCGAGAACGCCGAGTTGGTGGACGATCGCGTGCAGTTTCCGGCCGATTTCATCGCCGAAGCGGTCGACCAGACCCGTGGTTGGTTCTACACCCTGCACGTTTTGGGAGCCCTTCTCTTCGACTCCGTGGCCTACCGGACATGCATCGTCCTCGGGCACATCAACGACGAGCAGGGCCGCAAGATGTCGAAACGCCTGGGCAACGTTACCGACCCCATGGAGGTCATCCCCCAGACTGGCGCCGACGCGCTGCGCTGGTATTTCTGCATCAACAATCCGGAAGTCAACTCGCGCTTCTCGGCGCGGCTGGTCCGCGAGGGGGCGCAGAATTTCCTTCTGCCCCTGTGGAACGCCCTGTCGTTCTTCACGATCTACGCCAACCTGGATGAGTGGTCACCCGGCACCGACTCCGTGCCGTTCGAGCGCCGACCCGCGCTGGATCGTTGGATCCTGCTGAGGCTCGACCGGCTGGTCGAAAACACCACTCGGAGCCTCGAGGGCTACCGCGTGTTGGAGGCAGCGCGTTTCATCGAGGAGTTCGTCGACGACCTGACAAACTGGTACATCCGCCGGAGTCGGGATCGCTTCTGGGCTCCTGCAGCGGAGGGTGGAGAGGCCAAGGAGAGCGCCTATCAGACTCTCTACGAGGTCCTCTGCGTTCTCGCTCGCGTAATCGCCCCCTTCACGCCTTTCGTGGCCGAGGTGCTGCACCGACACTTGCTGCGCACCCAGGCCGGCTACAGCGTGGAGAGCGTCCACCTCGAAGAGTGGCCGCGACCCGCGGCACAGAGGGCCGACGAGAGTTTGGAGTCCGGGATGGCAGCTGTTCAAAGAATCGTCCGTCTCGGACACGCGGCACGCAACTCGCACAACCTCAAGACCCGCCAACCGTTGGCTTCGGTGACCCTGGTGACGACCGATGACTCGCTGCCCGACCTGGTCGAGCCACATCTCGATGTTCTGCGCGAGGAGCTCAATGTCCGAGAGGTGTTATGGGCCAGCGACCGCTCGGCCTATGTGCACCACGAGGTGCGCCCCGACTATCCCCGCTGTGGACCCCGATTCGGCAAGCAGATGGCGGCCCTCAAGAAGACGCTGGAAGCAGCAGACGGCGACAGCCTGGCCGCCGAGCTGGAGGACCAGGGTCTCGTGACCCTCGAGCTCGACGGCGAGACCATCGAGCTCTCACCCGAGGAGGTCGAGGTCCGGATGGTGGAGCAGGAGGAGACGGCCTCGCAGGGCGATCGCGATCTGTTGGTCGTCCTGGACACCCACCTGTCCGAGGACCTCATCGCCGAGGGCTGGGCGCGCGAGGTAATCCACCGAATTCAGACGGCGCGCAAAGAGGCCGACCTCGACTACGCTGACCGCATCTACGTTTCCTATCGAGCCGATCCGGATCTGGCAGCCGCTATCGATCGCTTTCAAGAGTGGATCTGCCGAGAGACCCTGGCCTTGGAGCTCAATGCGACATCCGAGGACTCCAGTGACCTGATTGCGAAGCCGGTCGAAGAGATGGACTTCCGCTTTGCCATCCAAAGAACCACCAACTGAAGGAGAAGGGAGCCCTAAAGAATGGGTGGAATCTTCAAAGCGTACGATGTCCGCGGCCTCTACCCTACACAGCTGAACGAGAAGGTAGCCCGCGACGTGGGGCTCGCTTTTCGGCATCTGCTGGACGAACAGGACCGCGCCCACGGCAACACCATCGTCGTGAGCAGGGACATGCGCGTCCACAGCGAGCCGCTCTGCGAAGCGCTGATCGACGGCCTGCTCAGCGGCGGCCTCGACGTCATGGACATCGGGCTCGCAACGACTCCGATGAACTACTTCGCCGTCGGTCACCTGAAGGCTGCAGGCGGAATCCAGGTCACGGCCAGTCACAATCCAGCTGAGTACAACGGTCTCAAGTTCAGCCACAGCGAGGCCCGACCGGTCTCAGGGGACCACGGAATCCCCCTCCTGGAAGCGAGAGTCCAGGCTCAGGACCTACCGCCGGCCGATTCCAAAGGAAGACGCACTCGAGGAGAGATCTTCGATAGCTACGGGGAGCACGTGCTTTCATTCCTGGATCCACCCGAAGGCCTACGACTCAAGGTCGTCGTCGATGCCGCCAACGGCATGGGTTCGATCTACCGGCCTCTGTTGGAGCGAATGAACCTGGACCTCGATCCTCTCTATTTCGAGCTGGATGGCAGCTTCCCGAATCATGAGGCCAATCCGCTGAAGCTCGAGAACCTACAGGACCTCTCGGCCCGAGTCCGAGAGACCGGAGCCGATCTGGGGGTCTGCTTCGACGGCGATGCCGACCGGGCTGCCTTCGTCGACGAGACCGGCGAGCCCGTCGGGAGTGACCTTTCAACGGCGCTCATCGCAGGCGAGTTGCTCGAGCGGGCACCTGGACAGCCCGTGCTCTACGACCTTCGGTCCTCACGAGCGGTCGGCGAATACATCCTCGAGTGCGGCGG
>JAUWSP010000001.1 GCA_030610025.1 Acidobacteriota bacterium
GATTTCACCCGATCCTCAAGACCTACCGACCCCATTACGGTGTGGACTACGGTGCTCCCACTGGGACTCCCGTGCGCGTCACGGCCAACGGAGTCGTACGGTTCAAGGGACGGGATCGAGGCGGCGGCAATACCGTCAAGGTGCGCCACCCCAACGGTTACCTGACCGCCTATCTCCACCTCTCGAAGTTTGCGAGCGGCATCGGCGTCGGTCGCCGCGTGTCTCAGGGAGATGTGATCGGTTACGTGGGCTCGACCGGACTGGCCACGGGCCCTCATCTGGACTATCGAATTCAGCGCGATGGCCGCTGGATCAACCCGCTGACTCTGGATAATGAGCCGGCGGAGCCGATCGCCGAGCAGCAGTTGCCGTCGTTTCTCGCCTGGCGAGACGAGCTGCGTCTGGCTTTGGAGGAAGGCCGGAGCCCTCTCGTACCGGGACTGCCGGACGCAGATCGCCTGGTCGAGTCCGAAAGTCCAGGCCAGTTCCATGCCTCAGCGTCCGGCAAATAGGGTCCGCGCCAGAGCCTGGTGCCGGATCGACCTGGCCGGCGGCACGCTCGATATCTGGCCTCTGGGCCTGCTGCATCCCGGATCTCGCACCATCAACCTGGCCATCGACCTGCCGGTCGTGGTCGATCTGGCGTTGGCCGAGAGAGGCTTTCGGATCCGACAGGGAGACTCGGAAGTGGCGGTCGAATCCGCCCGAGAGCTGGCCGAGACCGACGGTGGAGCGCTGATTGGCCAGATTGCCCTGGATGTTGGACTGCCCCCTTCGACGATCAGAATCGAGAGTGCCTCACCTCAGGGTGGCGGCCTTGGAGCCAGTTCGGCCCTGGCGGTGGCCACCCTGGCTGCAGCGGAAGCTCTCGCCGGCAGCGAACCCTCCCCTGCAACTCGAATCGCGAGGCGGGCGCGGGATATCGAGGCGAGGCTCATGAGCCTACCGACCGGGATGCAAGACCATTTTCCGGCACTCCTGGGGGGTGCCCTGGAGATCGAGTACCGGCCAGGCGGTGAGAAGATTCGGGGCCTGGATGTGGATCTCGAGTCGCTAGGCGACAGCTTGCTGGTGGCCTACACCGGGCGCAGTCACTTTTCGGCGGGCAACAATTGGCGCATCGTTCGAAAGCGGCTCGATGGGGACGCTGAGATCGTCGACCTCTTCGATGGCATCCGGGACACCGCTTTCGAGCTACCAGGAGTGCTGGAACAGGGCGACTGGCAGTCAGCCGGGAAGCTGGTGGCGAAAGAGTGGAGTTATCGCAGGCAGTTGGCCGATGGAATCTCGACGCCCGAGATCGAGACCCTGCTGTCTGCAGCTGGCCGTGAAGGGGCCTGGGGGGGCAAGGCTTGCGGAGCGGGCGGTGGTGGCTGCATCGTGGTGCTTTGCCCAGCCGAGAGGCGCCGCACGATCGCCGAGACTCTGGAGGCGGCGGGGGCTCGGGTTCTGCCTGCCAGACCTGTAGCCGGCGGGTTGGAAGTCGACCGCCCGGTGAACCATTCCTGATTCCTGATGGCCTATGGAGGGGACGGTGGGGTCTGCTGGCGGCCTCTGCGGGGTCATTCACTTCGGATCAAGCCATGGGGAGCTGCTTTTCTTGCCTGGCCTGGAGCTTGCAATATGAGAAGTGTGGAACCACGATTCCGGGCCCGAAGCTCCGCGGTCGTGACGGACAGCAAGCCCGGTAGGCCTCGGAGGGTCCGGAAGTGAAAGGAGGCCAGCCATGATCGAGAGAACAGGATTCAGAGAACGACGACCAATCCTGAGCGGCCTGGGGCTGGCTGTGGTGTGGTTGCTTCTGGCCAGCAGCGGCTGGGCGATCGATGAAGAGAAGACCCGGGTCGTCAGAACACGGCCCACGGCTGACTCGTCGGGTTCCGAGCGACAGGCCAGCTCCACGCGCTCCAACTCTCGGTCTTCCGTCTCACAGCAACGATCGACAAGCTCGAGCTCAGGATCGTCGTCCACTGTCGTGCAACGACAGCCGACGGCTCGGGACACCCGGGAGAGTCCTCCCGGTCAGTGGAAGCCTCCCGGTGGATCGGGTGGTGGTGGTGGTTGGGGTGGGGGTGGATACCATCCATCCTGGGGTGGAGGCTGGGGATATCGAAATCCCTGGTATTGGAATCGCCATTGTTGGGGTTGGCCGTCCTGTTGGGGTTGGGGCTGGGGATACTGGGGCCCGTATTGGCACTACCCACCTCTCGCCTATTCCACTCCTGCCTATCCCTTGTCTCGGACTCCCTACAGTCTTCGATCGGCCAGCGTCGACCTGGGCGCTCTGAATCTGGTCATCAAGCCGAAGAAAGCGGAGGTCTATGTGGATGGCCATTTCGTTGGCAGGGCGAAGGACTTCGACGGCTATCCGGGATATCTATGGCTCGAAGAAGGAAGCTATGAGATCAGCCTGGTACGGGACGGCTACGTGACCTTCAGGGATCGGATCGTGGTTCGAACCGGCAACGTCATGGATGTCAGGCTACACCTGAAACCGGGCCTGTCGACTCCTGCAGAGGTGCCCAGGGCACCTGCGGCAGAGCCCGCATCAGAGGCCCAGGAACAGCTGACGAGCGTACAGGAGGAGGTTTCCCTACCTGGAATCAGGCAGGATGTCAGAGCCGATCCGGGACGTCTGGAGCTCGCCGTGCAGCCCTCGGATGCCTCGATCTACCTCGACGGGCGACTTCTAGGCTCGGGACAGGAGCTGGCTGATCTCCACGCGGGGCTGATCGTCGATCCAGGTGCCCATTCCCTGGACATGGTGCGACCCGGGTACGAGGCCCAGCGACTCGACTTCGAAGTGGAGTCAGGCCAGACCGTCAGTCTGCAGGTCACACTGCAGAGCGACGGGAGATGATTGGCATCAGGGAATCGAAACAGTCGGCCGGGGAATCAGGAATCGAGCTCCTCGAGCGCTCGATTCCTCTCCTCCAACCGCAATAGCCAGATCTTCTTCTTCTCGCCCGCGATGTAACTGCCAGGACCAGACTTGGTCGTCACGATTCGATGGCACGGAATGACGATGGGTAGAGGGTTGACCAGAAGGATGGACAGCACCTGGCGGTAGGCATCGGGTTTGGCCGCAGCTTCCGCGATGTGACCATAGGTTCGCGTACGGCCGTAGGGGACCTTGGCGGTCTGTCGAAGAACTCTACGAGCCAGATTGGGGAGCTCGGTAGCTCCGAGATCGTATTCCAGGTCCAGATTCTGTCTTGCGCCGGCGAAGTACTCGGAAAAGCGCCCGAGGACCTCGTCCAGGAAATCGGTGCGTTCCGATCGCTTGAGATCGGCGAAGTCTCGAAACTGGTTGCGCTGCCGCCCTTTCGGGGCGATCACGACCCAGGTCAGCACCTGGCCGGTGAGCTCGATGCCCAGGGTGCCGATGGGAGAGGGAATTCTGATGCGCGTTGGCTCTACTGGCGGCTCTGTGGGCGAGCCGTCCGCCGAAATCGGTTCGGACATCCGGAAAAGCGTATCATGGCCCATCATCCGTTGACAGGCGCCTCCTGGCCCGGTTCATGCTGGGGCTGGGCCGGGAGCGATGCGAATTGCCAGCTCACTCCATCGGGCCATGGCCAGCTCCCCGCCGAGATCGGCATCCCCAGCGTAGGGACGCTCGGGAATGCGCCGGCAAGGGACCCGGAGCGTGGTGGTACCCGCCAGCGGAAAAGGAGTCAGAAACAGGGTGTCCCCCAGCATGGAGGCGCTCACCAGGTCGGTGCCGAGGGGCTCCTGCCAGCGGTCGCAGATCGCCAGCGAGAGCAGATCGGCAGTCTGAAGAAATCGATAGTCCTGATGGATGACCGTCTGGCTGGTTGCGGCCTCTTCGAGCCAATCCTGTCGGTGTTCCTCGAGGATCGGAAGGTACTCTCGCCAGGCGTCGGGCACCTCGGAAGCTCCACGGTAGAGCGACTCGGCGTGATGGGCGATCAGCAAAGCGGCATAGGGGCGCTCCCGTGAAAAGCGCTGGATGCCTCGCTTCCAGATCTCCGCGCGGTCGTTCGGCGGAACCGTTCTATAGTCGTGGGGCCGCTGCCCGACCGCGTCGAAGTGGGGTGCCGAATCGGCCTCGCGCCAGCCATTGTCGTGCTCTCGGGTCGCGAACAGCAGATCCTCGCGTCGGGGATGCTCAGGCAGCCCGTCGCGGATCCAGAGTGAGAGCAGCTCGTACGAGAGTCGTGCATGGTCGGGCTGCGTGATGACCAGGAAGTCGGGAGAGTCGGGGACGACAATCATATCGATGTCAAGACTAGCTGAAGAGTCGCGCCGTAGTAACATCCCCAAGCACATGAATCGAGCTTCTTACGGAGAACACCATGCCGTTTGATCTACCAGAGCCGTGGCGAGTCAAAGTGGTCGAGCCGATCTCCCTACCCAGCGAAAGGGAGCGGGAAAGACGCCTACAAAAGGCTGGTTTCAATCTGTTCGACGTGCCGGCCGAGGCAGTTTTCATTGATCTATTGACGGACTCGGGCACCTCGGCCATGTCTGATAATCAGTGGGCCGGATTGATGCTGGGAGACGAATCCTACGCCGGAGCCCGCAACTACTATCACTTCGAAGAGGCAGTCACGGAGATTTTCGGTTTCCCACACTTCGTACCGGTGCATCAAGGCAGGGTGGCGGAGAATCTGCTGTTCTCGACGCTGGTCCAGCCAGACATGATCGTGCCCAACAACAACCACTTCGACACGACGCGGGCCAACATCGAGATCCACAAAGGCCGGGCACTCGACCTGGTGATCCAGGAGGGTAGAGACCCAGCCGCCGACCATCCCTTCAAGGGCAACATCGATCTCGACAAGGTTCGCCGATTGTTCGAAGAGACTCCGCGGGCCAGAATTCCGCTGGCCATGCTGACCCTGACCAACAACTCGGGTGGCGGACAACCCGTATCCCTGGCCAACATCCGAGCCTACTCGGAGCTCTGTCACGAGTTCGGCATTCCGTTCTACATCGATGCTTGTCGCTTTGCCGAGAATGCTTTCTTCATTCAGCAGCGCGAGGAGGCTCAACAGGGGCGGAGTATCCCGGAGATCGTGCGGGAGATCTTCGACCTGGCGGATGGCTGCACCATGAGTGCCAAGAAGGATGGCCTGGCCAACATGGGCGGCTTTCTCGCCAGTCGGGACCATGATCTGATCGAGACGATCAAACAGAGACTCATTCTCATCGAGGGTTTTCCTACCTATGGCGGTCTCGCGGGCAGAGATCTGGAGGCGGTGGCTCGCGGACTCTGGGAGGTCATGGATCCGGAGTACCTGCGTTTCAGAGTCTCACAAGTCGGTGCCTTCGGAGAGCGCATGGCAGACCTGGGGATCCCAATCATCCAACCGGTAGGTGGTCATGCCGTCTATATCGATGCGCGGTCGTTCCTGTCTCACATACCGCAGTCGGCATTCCCTGCTCAGGCCCTGGTGGTAGCTCTCTATCGCGGCGGCGCGGTCCGCGGTGTGGAGGTGGGCAGTGTCATGTTCGGGCGCAAGGACCCGGAGACCGGGCAGGAGATCTACCCCGATCTGGACCTGGTGCGCCTGGCGGTGCCGCGGAGGGTCTACACCAATACCCACCTGCGCTACGTCTGTGATGTCCTGGAAGAGATCCGCAATCACCTGGATCGCGTCACAGGTCTGAAGATGGTCTACGAAGCTCCGGTATTGCGGCACTTCACGGCTCGCTTCGAGGAAACGGGAGCCGGAGGCCAGGGCTAGGGCTCGTTGTTCTGCTGGTCTCTTTCCTCGGCCCACCGTTTCTGCCAGTAGAGCTTCTGCCATTGATGCACATTGCGATTGTGCTCGGCGAGAGTCGAGGCGAAGACATGTGAGCCGTCGTTGCGGCTGACGAAGTACAGGTAGGGAACCTCGGCTGGTTGCGCGGCCGACCTCAGACTTGCCAGGCCTGGCGAAGCGATGGGGCCGGGAGGAAGGCCGGGATAGAGGTAGGTGTTGTAGGGTGAGTCCAGTTTCAGATCGGGTCGCCGGATGTTGCCGTCCCACCGCCCTTCCTGCTTGAGAGCGTAGATCACCGTCGGATCGGCGTAGAGGGCGATTCCCTGTTGCAGTCGATTCGAGTAGACACCGGCGATGATGGGTCGCTCCTCGTCCAGGCGTGCCTCCTTTTCCACCACCGAGGCCAAAATGACGATCTGCCTGGGGGTCCGCTCGTTCTCTGGCGTCAGGAGCGGAAGTACTTCCTTCTCGAACCGCCGCAGGAAAGTGCTTACCAATGTCGTCACGATCTCCTCTTCCGAAGTCCCCTTGGCGAAAGAATAGGTGTCCGGAAAGAGATACCCCTCCAGGTTGGATGCCTCTGGATCCAGCCCCACGATCCTGTCTGAGGAGAGCATCTCCTCGAGTAGCACCTGTCGGTCACCGAAACCCTGGTCCGCCAGGTGTGAAGCGGTCTCCTCCATGGTGAGGCCTTCGACGATGGTGACGGGATAGGTCACGATATCGCCCCTGACCAGTTTGTCGAGAACCTCGGGGACAGTGGCCGGAGACTCGAAGAGATACTCGCCCGCCCTGAGCGGCGGATCCCCAAGTATCTGCACCAGGTAGAGCCGGGCCAGAAAGGCGTTGCTGAGGACCCCTTTCGCCTCCAGGTCCCGCAAGATCGATCCGGCGTCCTGGCCTGGAACCACCTCGTGCAGAAGCTCGACCTCGGGATAGCCCTTGTAGGAGCTGTGAAGCGTCTCCCAGGCCCACCAGGTCAGGCCACCTCCAGCCGCGAGAGCCAGCGTGAGCAGGGCGGCCAGTGCAGTCCACAGCCAGGCCCGCTTAGTCATCAGGCCTCGAGGAAGACTCGTCCAGGTACTGCTGGAGTAGGATCTGCGCCGCGGTGGCGTCGATCTTTTCGGGATGGCGTCGCGGGTCGATTCCGGCCTCGCGAAGCCTCTCTTCGGCGGCCACCGATGTCAGCGTCTCATCCGTCATCTCGACAGGCAGGCCGGACTCCACGGCGAGCTTGCGTGCGAAGCTGGAGACTCGGGCCGAGGCCGGACCTCGACTCCCGTCGAGATTCAGTGGATCGCCGATCACGAAGCTCTCGATATCCCGCTGGAGGGCAATTTCCATGATCTGACGGATGGCTTGAGGGTCGCTCGTTCGGGTCACTGTCTGAAGCGGTACAGCGAAATCTCCCTCGGGCTCGGAGACGGCCAGGCCGATTCGTTTCTCTCCGAAGTCGATACCGAGGAGCCGTTTCATGTCTCTTGCCCAGCCTTCCGTCCGAGGCGGTTCGAAAGACGATACCACCGACCTCGGATACCCTGGCTGGAGCCTCCGACCCCGGCTCGGGATGGTGCTGATCGAGGGCCTTCCGCAGGGTTGGAAAATGCCGTTGAAATGCCAACTCCCGGCCGTCGGAAGACGGCCAGTGCTGTGCTAGCATGAAGGCTCTCGAAGACCGGGTGCCATGAGGCGGGATCAGCCCGATGAGTTCCTCTGGACGCTCGGGCCGGTCCCTGAGGTGTCGACCCGGATCACCAAAACCCAACAACGAGCGAGGTGCTCATGAAAGATGTAGTCGTTCTGAGTGCTGTTCGTACGCCTATCGGATCCTTCCAGGGCAGTTTCAAGAACCTCGCGGCGCCTACTCTTGGCGCCGCCGCACTGAAGGGAGCCATCGAGCGTGCGAAGTTGGACCCCGCGGCTCTGGAGCAGGTGTACATGGGCTGTGTGCTGACCGCAGGTGTGGGTCAGGCGCCTGCCCGGCAAGCCACCCTGGCAGCAGGTTGTCCCGTATCCACCGGTGCCGTGACGGTCGGCAAGGTCTGCGGGTCGGCCATGCGCGCCGTGATGACCGCGGCCAATGATCTGCGGTGTGGCGATTTCCAACTGGTGGCGGCTGGCGGCATGGAGAGCATGACGAATGCTCCCTATCTCGCTGCAGGCGTTCGTGATGGTTTGCGCCTGGGCCATGGGAAGCTTCTGGACTCCATGGTTCACGACGGCCTGTGGGACCCCTACAGCGATGTCCACATGGGCAATTGTGCCGAGATCTGCGCCAGTCACTACGAATTCACTCGCGAAGCCCAGGATGCCTTCGCTCAGGAGAGTTACAAGCGAGCTCGAGAGTGCACAGAAAGTGGTCGGGTTGCCGATGAGATCGTCGCGGTCGAGGTACCTCAGCGCAAGGGTGACCCGCTTTCCATCGACCGGGACGAGGAGCCATTCAGGGTCGATCTGGACCGCATGTCGAGCCTTCGACCGGCATTCAAGAAGGATGGTACCGTTACGGCAGCGAATGCGAGCAAGATCAACGACGGTGCCGCGGCTCTGGTACTCACTACGGCGGAAAACGCCGCGCAACTCGGGGTCCGGCCTCTGGCTCGTTTGGTGGCCCAGGCCTCTGTGGCACAGGAGCCTGACTGGTTCACGACGGCACCCGTGAAGGCCACGCAAAAGGTCCTGGAGCGAGCCGGACTGAGTGCTGGAGACATCGATTTATGGGAGGTGAACGAGGCCTTTGCGGCCGTGGCCATGGCCTTTCTCGAAGAGTTGGACCTGTCTGCAGACCGGGTCAACGTTCGAGGCGGGGCGGTGGCCCTGGGTCATCCGATCGGAGCTTCTGGAGCTCGAATCCTGGTGACGCTGCTGCATGCGATGGCAGAGCGGGATCTGAAACGGGGATGTGCCGCCATCTGCCTCGGAGGTGGGGAAGCTACAGCCATGATCGTCGAAAGGGAAGTCCAGGGTTGAGATCCAACGGGTCAGGCCGGTCGAGGAGCAACCGCCGGCCCCGGCGACGAAGTGCCCAGTGGCTGTGGATCTGGTTGGTCGCGATGCTGCTGGTGACTCTCGGGTCCGGCGCCACGGCTCAGATCGTCGAAGAGTGGCCCGATGACGATCCGATCCTGGGCCTGCAGGAAGAGATCGAGCCGGACGAGACGACAGTTCCATCTGAAGAGCCGGAAGAGCCCGAGGCCGAGTCGGGGCTGGATCGGATCCACTTTCAGATTCCTTTTCCCGAGGAAAAAGGCGGTGGTGTGGCCACCGGAACGGCAGGCAACCTGGAGTATGTTCGTGAGGACTATGTCGTTGCCAGCGGCGGAGTCGAGCTGCAGTACCAGGATCTCCAGTTCCAGGGCCAGAGGGTCACTGTCGATCTCAAGACCGAGCAGGTCACGGCGGAGGGCGACGTGATCATCGATCAGGGGCCCCGGCGCCTGGTGGGGGAGTCGCTGATCTTCGACTTGGCGACCAAGACAGGGACCGTGACCAACGCCAAGGCCTTCGTCGACCCCGACATATTTTTCGAAGGCAAGATCATCAAGAAGGTGGCCGAGGACGTCTACGAGGTGACCGACGGCATGGTCACTTCCTGCATCGACGACAATCCCGATTGGAGCTTTCGGCTCGCCCAGGGCCGTGTGGAGTTGGGCGGGTGGGCCAAAGCGAAGCACGCCCGTTTTCGGGTGAAGAAGACGCCACTTCTCTACTTCCCCAAGATTCTCTACCCGGCCAGCTCGGGCCGAAAGTCGGGATTCCTGTTCCCGAACCTGGGCTATTCGGAAAACCGTGGAGCGCTGCTGGGCCTGGCCTACTTCCAGACCCTGGGGCCGAGCTTCGACACCACGTTCTACATGGATCTCTACAGCGAGAAGTACCTGGGTTTGGGCAACGAGTTTCGCTATCGGCCGAGCGAGAGTACCCGAGGTATCTTCGAGGGCTACGTCATCGACGATCCGAATTCCGAGGAGTTGCGTTGGAAGGCTTTCTGGTCGCACGTCAGTGACCGATTGCC
The DNA here is from genome assembly GCA_030610025.1 of Acidobacteriota bacterium. Lineage (GTDB taxonomy): Bacteria > Acidobacteriota > Thermoanaerobaculia > Multivoradales > JAHEKO01 > JAUVRX01. The sequence continues at coordinate 9,748 of JAUWSP010000001.1, forward strand.
GATGGGGCTGCGCGGTGTGGTCCGGTATCAGAATTTCTCCGATTTCGACTTCTTTCGAGACTTCGAACGGGATTTCAGCAACGTCGCCATCCGTCGCTTGCGTTCGGAGGGTTTTCTTACCGGTAGTTGGGGACAGCAGTCGTTCACGCTACTGGTGGACGAGAACGAGACTTTCATCTCGTCCGACGACATCACCACCGCGCGTCGGCTGCCCGAGGCGGAATACCGCTTGCGACCGACGCAATTGGCTGGTTTGCCGATCTATCTGGACCTGGTGAGCTCGGTGGACTACCTGCAGTCTGCCAGAACCGACAGATTCGACCAGAAGTGGGGACGGGCCGATATCTTCCCGAACCTGACCGCGGCGCTCAGCACGCTGCCCTGGCTCTCTGTCTCGGTGAGTGCCGGAGAGCGAGTCACCTGGTACAGCGATAGCAGGACCGAGGATGGAACGGCTCTGAGTGGAGATTCGCTGACTCGGGCAGTCGCCACGGCCAATAGCAGCATTGTAGGACCTTCCTTCTCCAAGGTTTTCGAAGGCAAGGTCGGCCGGTTTGGGAAGTTCAAGCACATCGTCGAACCGCGTTGGAACTATCGATATATCCAGGACTTCGAAGACTCGGATGAGATCCTGAGATTCGACGAGATCGACTTCATTCCCTTCGCAAATGTCTTCTCGTTCAACTTCGTCAATCGATTGCTGGCGAAGCCGGTCGACGAAGAGCTACATGGTGGCGCCAGAGAGATCATGTCGCTGGAAATCGGTCAACTGTACAGTCTCGATGAGACCGTATTTCTGCAGTCGTCCGCCGACAAGACTCTCACCTCGACTCAGGGCCCGGTCAACCTGCGCTATCGGTTCAATCCGAGTCGAGATGCGAATCTCGAAGCCAGATTGTCCTACAGCACGCTGTTCAACGAACTGTTCTCCACCTCGATCTCCGGCGGGATGAGATTCGGGCCGCACGGTGCAGGGCTGACCTGGTTTACGAGCTCGAATCCCGAAACGGGCAAGACGAGGGGCAATCAGGTGCGTTTCTATGCCGGCGTGGAGCTCTGGCCCAGTCATCTCCGATTGGATACCCAGATCAACTACGATTTCGAGCTCTCATTGCTCCAGAGTCAGCGTTACATCCTTCAGTACTTTTCTCAGTGCTTCGGATACCGCCTGGAATACCGGGACTGGCAATCCGTGACCCGTGAGGATAGAGAGTTCCGGTTTGCCCTGACATTGAAGAATATTGGTACATTCCTCGACTTGACAGGCGGCACTCGCAACGGCTTCAATCCCGGCTACTGATCGGGACCTCGTGGATACCTCACGAAGGCTGAATCGCAAGCCGCAATCAGGAGATCTTCCATGCGAGCACTCATCACCGGAATCACCGGCTTTGCAGGATCCCATCTAGCCGACTATCTGCTCGCTGAGCAGCCGGATGTCGAGATCTTCGGCATTCGACGTTGGCGCAGCCGGATGGAGAACATCGAGCATCTGGACGGCAAGATCCACTTGCGGGAGTGTGATCTGAGAGACGCCGCCGCGGTTCACGGTGTCTTGGCGGAGCTACGGCCGGACCTCATCTTTCACCTGGCGGCCCAGAGCTACGTACCCGCCAGCTGGACTGCGCCTTCCGAGACCCTGACCACCAACCTTCTCGGTCAGACGAACATCTTCGAGGCGGTGAGAGTGCTGGAGCTCGATCCGGTGATTCAGATCGCCGGCTCGAGCGAGGAATACGGTCTGGTGCTGCCCGACGAGGTGCCGATCAAAGAAACCAACCCGTTGCGCCCGCTCTCACCCTATGCGGTCTCCAAGGTCGGACAGGATCTTCTCGCCTACCAGTACTTCAAGAGCTATGGCCTCAAGACCGTTCGCACGCGGGGCTTCAACCATACCGGCCCCCGACGAGGAGAGGTCTTCGTCACCTCCAACTTCGCGAAGCAGATCGCTTCTATCGAGGCGGGGCTGAGGGAGCCGGTGATTCGAGTCGGCAACCTGGATGCGCAGCGCGATTTCACGGATGTCCGAGATATGGTGCGCGCCTATTGGCTGGCCGTGACCAAGGCGACGCCGGGTGAGGTCTACAACCTGGCGAGTGGCAGAGCCGTTACGATTCGCGAGCTGCTGGATCGGCTATTGGCCCTTTCCGAAACGGAAGTCGAGGTGGAGGTCGACCCGGAACGGTTACGACCCTCCGATGTGGAGATCCTTCAGGGCGACTACTCGAAATTCCGGTCCGACACCGGTTGGGAGCCTGTTATTCCGCTGGAGCAGACCCTCGAGGACACCCTCGACTACTGGCGGCAGAAGGTGTCATAAATCAGGATCCCGCTTGTCGGGGCAACCACCATGAACGTTCTCATCACCGGAGTGGGCGGCTTTGTGGGGTCGCATCTCTGTCGACATCTCCTGGATCGCGGTCACCGTGTGACCGGCACCTTTATCGGCGGTGAGCCAGATCTCGACGGAGCCGACCTGGTCGAGGTGGATCTGCTGGATTCTTCGAGGCTGGCGAAGGTGATCGCGGCTGCGGCGCCCGACGAAATCGTCCACCTGGCGGGGCTCAGCCATGTCGGCGAGTCGTGGCAGAGACCCGAGCTCTACTTCAGGGTGAATGTGCTTGGCAGTGAGAATCTTCTGCGTGCAGCCCAGGGAGTGAGGGTTATCGCCGCCTCGAGTGCCGAGGTCTATGGCGCGGTACCTGAGGAGGAACAGCCTCTGACCGAGGATCGCGAGGTGGCGCCGATGAGCCCGTATGGGATGACCAAGGCGGCAATGGAGAGGATTGCTCTCCTCCACGACGCCACTGTTGTGAGGTCGTTCAACATCTGCGGGCCCGGTCAGGCATCGACATTCGCGCTGCCTACATTTGCTCGCCAGCTGAGGGCGATTGCCGAAGGCGACCAGGAGCCGGTGTTGCAGGTCGGCAACCTCTCGGCTCGTCGGGATTTCATCCCTGTCGGTGACGCGGTGGCAGGCTACAGGGTCTTGCTGGAGAGTGACCACGCCGGGAAGGTGTACAACCTGGGCAGTGGACAGGCCCACAGTATCCAGGCGGTCCTCGATGAGCTGATTCGGATCTCGGATGTGTCTCCGAAGGTCGAGGTCGATCCGGCACGCTGCCGGCAAGTGGATGTGCCGCTTCTCGTCGCTTCGACCGAACCCTTGCAGGCTCTCGGTTGGAAGGCCAAGACGACGCTCTCGGAATCCCTGCAGGACATATGGCACGAGACGGCCGGGCACGAGAACACGACTCCCCAGACTCCTAACACGAGCTCCTAGGGTGCCGTGGATCGGTGCTTCCTGGGTCCTTCGCCTGGCCATGGCAATGGGCATCAATGTCGCCCTGGCCGGGGTCTCCTACAAGCTGCAGGCTCTCGATCGCAGCGGCTGGATCGCGGCCACCGCTATCGGTACTGCGGTGCTCGGTTTCCTGGGCTGGCAGGGATATTTCCTTCTCGTCCTGTTCTTCTTGCTGGGATCCATTGCGACTCGAGTTGGTTATCGACGCAAGGCTCAGAGGGGGGTGGCTGAAGAGGCCTCGGGCCGGAGGAGCGCATGGAGCGTCCTGGCGAATGGCTCGGTGGCGGCCGCCTGTGCTCTGTTCTCGGTTGTCACACCTTTTTCCGAGCTCTTCACTCTGGCCTTTGCGGCAGCGGTGGCAGCTGCCACCGCCGATACCCTGGAGAGTGAGATCGGACAACTTCATGGCGGTCCCACCTTTCTCATTACGACCCTGAAGCCTGTTGCGGTGGGAACCGATGGCGGCATATCCGCTGCAGGCACAGCGGCCGGTGCCTTGGGAGCCCTGGTGGTGGCGGCGTGTGGTGGAGTTATCGGCCTATATTCATCAAGGCTGGTGCCGGTCGTAGCCTTGGCGGGCCTGGCTGCCACCTTGATCGAGAGTGTCGTCGGCGCCAGTCTCGAGCGCCAGGGTCATGTGGGAAACGACGCGGCGAACCTGTTCAATACACTTTCCGGGGCACTTCTTGCAGTCGGATTGGTGTGGTTGATGAGCTGAAGGGTCCAATCGAGGTGGCTCTCAGCCAAGGGGCTACAATAGGATGACTGAAGTCTCGACTCTGGAGATGACTGAATGGCCGCGGACGACAGAGAGATAGAGAGGGTTCCAGTGGAAGAGGTCGAGCTCGTCTCGACCGGTCTGCTGAGCTCCTACGATCGACTACGACGGCGCATTGTGGAGGCGCTGGATCGAAGAGGGAGACTCGGTAGGACTCTGTCGGAACCCCTGTTGCTGGCGCCCGATCTTCTGGTGCTACTGGCCCGGTTGTGCATGGACCGCGACGTGTCGCCTGCCTCACGAAAGCTCATTGTCGGCGCCCTGGTCTACTTCGTGACACCCATCGATATGCTGCCAGAAGCGCTTCTGGGAGTCGGTGGCTTCCTGGACGACGTGGTTCTGGCCAGCCTCGTCCTGAGCCACAGTCTGAATGCGGAATTGGAACCGCTGGCAGTGAAGCACTGGAGCGGCAACCAGGATCTGCGAATCGCCCTGGCAGATGTGTCCGGTGCCGCGGCGACTCTGCTCGGTGTCAATCTCTACGGCCGATTGAAGAGCTTCCTGGCCAGGCGGGGTGTCCACGTCGAGGACGATGCCTAGCTGGAACGGCGCTCTTTCAGCTCCGTGAAGAGCCGCTCGATCAGCGAAAAGCCTCCATCCGGGAAGTTGTCGGGATTGTCCCAGAAGCGTCTCAACCCCTCATTTCCCTGGCTCTCGTAGAGCTGTACCTTCAACATCATCTGGAGCTTGTCACAGGCTTTGACCAGCCTGGCCTCGCGGCTCTCACCGGCTTGATACTCGGCCCAAAGAGCCCGCATTCTCGCCGGTAGGGGGGCGAGAATCTCTTCGATGGCGGCCGCTTCGGCGGTTTGTTTGGCGCCTTGGGGCAGATACCGAGAGGCCGTACGGGGAAAGTCGCCGATTCTGAGTTCGGCGAGATCGTGGACCATGGCGATCTCCAGGGCTCGTAGACGGTCGATGTCGGAAATGTCTTCGCTCAGGACCCAAACAAGGAAGGCGACATGCCAGGTGTGCTCGGTGACGCTTTCCGGGTCGGAGATGCCGCTGAGGAGGTACCCCAATCTGGGGATCCGGTCCAGGTTCTGGACTTCCAACAGGAGGTCGAGCAGATCACTGTTGGGCCGCATGGGCGGGCCAGCTTACTACAGGTGTTCTGGGGTGACCCGCGACTGACAGTAAGATGGACCCTCAATCGAAGAAGGCTCGTAGACTGATCTCGACGACCCATAGGACTGAGCGCATGGCAAAGAGTCGAATACCGAAGCCCGTGGCCGGTGAGTGCGATCCCTATTTCTCGACCTATATCGATCGTGTTAAGGAAGGGGACCTTGTCGCCAATCTGAGGCGTCAATCCGGGGAGCTGACCGAGCTCTGTGGTGATCTGTCAGAGGCCGAAGCCGGGTTTCGCTATGGACCCGACAAATGGAGCATCAAGGAAGTGTTGGGGCACCTCATCGACACGGAGAGGGTCTTCGCCTTCCGCGCACTCTGGTTCGCCCGTGGCGAGACGGCCGCCCTGCCCGGGTTCGATCAGGATGAGTTCGTGCGTCAAGCCGACTTCGATCAACGCTCGGTAGAGAGCCTGGTCTCCGAGTTCGTTCACCTTCGACAGTCCACGATCGACCTCCTGGCGGGTTTTCGGGACAAGGACTGGGAGCGCTCCGGGATCTCCAATGACGCCGAGCTGTCGGTGCGGGCCATCGGCTATATCCTGGCCGGGCATGTGATCCACCATCTGGAGATCCTCGGTGAGCGGTACCTGAGACCACTCAGACCTCGAGGGTAGGATTGAGACAGGATGGTAGACGTCTATCCGTCCGGGAGATGAGACCCATGGAAGAGATGACTCCAGCCGCCGTGAAACCCCTGGTCACCCTGGCCGACTTGCAGCGACTCGACATCCGTGTCGGTACGATCCTGCGAGTGGAAGAGATCGAAGGCTCGCGTTCGCTGATGCGGCTCATCGTCAATTTTGGGGACCACCAGCGGACGATCCTGGCTGGCATCAAGCAGGAGCGTCCTGATCCGAGCGATCTGATCGATCAACAAGCGCTCTTCGTCGTCAATCTGGAGCCCAGGAAGATGATGGGAGAGCTCTCGGAAGGCATGCTATTCGACATTGGATACGAGGATGGCGTGCGCCCGGCTCTCGCCGTACCAGAGCGGGCAGTCCCCGACGGAGCCCGAGCCGGCTGAAGGAGATGGCAGGAAGCGGCGGCGTACTTTCGAGCCGCGGTGGAGCGCGACCAGTGGCGACAGACCATCACTCCCATGCTCGATCCGGATGGTCAATGGCGGGTTTCGGGATACTTCATCAAGTAGCTCGAAGCTATCTGCCTCGGATGGGTCACCCCCAGAGCAGAACTGAGCCCCGGTAACAGAGGAAAGCTCCCAGGACCATCAACAGCAACCCACAGAGCTTCAGGATCCGTCGGAACCATGGGCCGCGGAGAGTCTGCCGGCCCTGGGATGCGAGCCAGGCCAAGCCTATCTTGCTGCCGACGATGAGGCCGTAGAACCCCACCAGGTAGCCGACGGCATCCCAGGGGCTCTGGCGCCAGCCCGAGACCAGCGTCGGAGCGCCGACACTCATCCAGAATACCCAGGGATGAGGGTTGAGGAAGTTGACGACGGCACCTTGCCAGAGGTCCTTGGCGGCCGCGGGAGGGGCCTCGACAGGTTGCAGAGTGGGGGCTTTCCGCCTGAGACTCTGAATCCCCAGATAGAGCACGAACAGGCCACCCAGGAGCGTCAGACTGCCGAGGAACGATTCCGGCAGATCCTTCAGGAGGAGCAGGGCCAGTAGCACGATCGGCGCATCGGTAAGCAGAGGCGCCACGGCAATGCGCAGACCGGCAGGAAATCCCCGCTCGATGGAAACCGCTACAAGCAGGGTGAGCAGAGGACCGGGGCTCAAGCCCGCCGCGAGCCCCAATCCAACGCCGAGAAGGGTCAGTTCCATGGTGAGGCAGCGACAGGATCAGTTCGTACCCGTAGCTCCAGAAGAACTCCCTCCCCCTGGGGCTCTACGATGCCGACTCGAGGGCCAGCTCGGCAGCACGCCGGGCGTGGATTTCGGTCGTATCGAAAAGCGGAACAGGGGAGTCCTCGGGCCTGACCAGCAGCGAGATCTCCGTGCACCCGAGAATGATGCCCTCTGCGCCCGAAGCGGCGAGACGGTGGAGGATCTTCCGGTACTCCTTTCGGGACTCTTCCAGGATTTTCCCCTGGCAAAGCTCGTCGTAGATCACCCGATGAACGAGATTCCTGTCCGACTCTTCGGGTACGACCACGTGCAGGCCAAAGCGCTCCTCGAGGCGGTGGCGATAGAACGTCTCCTCCATGGTGAAGCGGGTGCCCAGAAGACCGACGATGCTTTGGCCCCGGTAACGGATGGCCTCGCCGGTGGCATCGGCGATGTGGAGGAACGGAATGGAGATCCCGGACTCGATCTCGTCGGCCACCTTGTGCATCGTGTTGGTGCAGAGCACCAGCAGGCCGGCTCCCGCACTCTCCAGTCGCTGCGCTACCGAGGTGAGGATCTCGGCCGCTTCGGTCCACCGGCCAGCCATCTGCAGTTCTTCGATGCGCTGAAAGTCGACGCTGTAGAGGAGGATCTCGGCCGAATGCAGACCACCGAGATGCTCGTTGACGGTGCGGTTGATGATCCGGTAGTAGGGAACGGTTGATTCCCAACTCATGCCACCAATGAGTCCCAGTGTCTTCATCGCTTTCACCGAGAAGCTGTTGTCGAAGGTTGTGCCTCTCAGCCGATAGTACCCTGCATCGAGATCATTCCGCGGGTGAGGTAGTCGCTCATGGTGAACCCGATCAGGAAGAGAAGCCAGAGAAACCCGGCGACCACGACCACCTTGGTCAGCCGGCTACTGTGGCGGACGTGCATGAAGTAGAGGATGACGAGACATGCCTTGGTGATCGCGATACCCATCGCCGCGATGTCGTTCAAGGGGCCCAACTCGAAGAACGCGACGGCGACGGTGATGGCGGTCAGCACCATGAGTGCAAGGAAGACGACGAGGTAGGTACGAACCGGTGTGATGGTTTCCGACATGTTGCGACCCCTTCTCAGACCTGGATGTTTCGGCCCAGCAGGTACAGCAGTGGGAAGAGGAAGATCCACACGATGTCCACGAAGTGCCAATAGAGGCCGATGCCCTCCACCAGGTTGTGGTTCTCGGGCGAGAACGCTCCTCTCCAGGCCAGGATCGCCACGACCAGAAGGATGCCCATTCCGATCACCATGTGGGCGGCATGCAGACCGGTCATGAGGAAGTAGAGATTGAAGAACATCTCGACACCGGGGGCCTCGGGTCCATTCCAGTGAAAATTGGGCCCAGGGACGAGATGATGCTCGAACTTGGCACTGTACTCGACGACCTTGATCCCCAGGAAGACTCCCCCGAGCAGAATTGTCGCCAGTATGAAGCCGACGATGGCCTTTCTTCGTCCAGTCTGGGCCGCCCAAACGGCCAACGCCATTGTCAGGCTGCTGCCGATGAGCACGGCGGTGTTGATAGCCCCAAGGGTGATGTCGAGCTCGTGGCTGCCGAGGGCGAACGCCGCTCCCTGGCCCGAGCGGTAGACGACATAGGCGGTGAACAGGCCTCCGAAGAACATGATCTCCGTAACCAGGAAGACCCACATTCCCAGATTGGAGGCCTCGCGCTGTTGATCGAAGCTGTCGAAATGATGGGCCAGGCCCCAGGAGTGGCTGGATTCACCCTGCATAGATCGCGTCCTCTCCACGTTGCATTCTCTTTGCCGCCACTAGGCTGCTGTCTTCTTGTCCCGCATGGCGAGATAGTCGTAGGCCTCCGTGGTCACCACCGGCGGCTCATCGAAGTTGAGGGTCGGTGGCGGCGATGAGGTCTCCCACTCGAGGCCGTAGGCTCCCCAGGGATTGTCGGAGGCCCGCTCGCCATACCGCATGGACCAGGTGAAGTAGATCAACGGCAGGAGGTAGCCCAGTCCGAGGATGGTGGCTCCCGCCGATGACAGCACATTGAGGATCTGGAACTCCTCCGGATAGGAATGGTAGCGGCGTGGCATACCCATGTAGCCGAGAAGAAACTGGGGAAAGAAGGTGAGATTGAACCCCACGAAGATCAGCCCCGCCGAGATCTTCGACCAGAAGACCGAGTACAGTCTCCCCGTGATCTTGGGCCACCAGAAGTGCAGGCCCCCGAGATAGCCCATGATGGCTCCGCCCACCATGATGTAGTGGAAGTGAGCCACCACGAAGTAGGTGTCGTGGACGTGCATGTCGATGCCCAGGGTGGCCAGCATGGTGCCCGTCAGGCCGCCGACCACGAACAGGCCAATAAAGCCCAGCGCGTAGATCATGGGGGTCTGCCAGGAAATGGAGCCCTGGTAGAGGGTGGCTGTCCAGTTGAAGACCTTCACGGCCGACGGCACGGCCACCAACATGGAGAGAACGGAGAAGATCAGACCCGCATAGATCGACTGGCTGGAGACGAAAAGGTGGTGGCCCCAGACCAGGAAGCCCAGCACCGCGATGGCCAGGCTGGAGAAGGCCACGAACTTGTATCCGAAGATCCGCTTTCGTGAGAAGGCGGTAATCAGCTCGCTGATCACTCCCATCGACGGCAGGATCATGATGTAGACCGCGGGGTGGGAGTAGAACCAGAACAGGTGCTGGAAGAGCACCGGATCACCACCCAGGGCGGGGTCGAAGATCCCGATGTGAAGGAGCCGTTCGGCGGCTACCAGCAGAATCGCGATGGCCACGACAGGGGTGCCCAGAATTTGAATGAGGCTGGTGCCGTAGTGCGCCCAGACAAACAGGGGTAGACGGAACCATGTGAGACCGGGCGCTCGCATGCGGTGGATCGTGACGATGAAATTGAGGCCGGTCATGATGGAGGAGAAGCCGACCACGAAGGCCCCCAGGGCCGTCAGGATCACCTCACTGTCGGCGAAGGTGCTGCTGTAGGGCGTGTAGAAGGTCCATCCGGTGTCCGTACCGCCTCGCAGCAGGGCCGCCACCATCAAGATTGCGCCCAGGTTGTAGACGTACCAACTTCCGAGATTGAGCTTCGGGAATGCCAGGTCCTTGGCACCGATCATCAGGGGTATGAGGAAGTTTCCCAGGACCGCCGGGATCGATGGAATCAGGAAGAGGAATACCATCACGACACCATGTGCCGTAAAGAGCCTGTTGTAGGTGTCGGGTTCGACCATGTCCCCGAGAGGCGTCGCCAACTCGACGCGGATCAGGGCTGCCATCACGCCACCAAGGACGAAGAAGAAGGTGATGGAGACCAGATAGAGGATGGCGATCCTCTTGTGATCCTGCGTCAGAAGCCACGACTTGATGCCGTAGTCGGCATTCAGGTAGTTCTTGCGGCGAGCGGGAGTCGTTACGGTGACACTCATCGTGATCAGCCTTCGTCGGGGACCGGGTCCGGTGAGCTGCTGTCGGACACCGCCCCATGGTCTTCCTTCGCGTCGGAAGCGAGCGATTTGATGTAGCCAATGAGCTGTAGGACCTCGTCTTCGGTCATCTGCCCCTTGTAGGTCGGCATCAGCGGCTTGTAGCCCTTCACCAGCTTGGCGGTTGGATTCATGATGGACTCTCGAAGGTAGTTCTCATCGACGATTTGGGTACCGCCACCCTCGAATTCCACCTCTTCACCGAAGACACCGTGGAGGATGGGGGCGAGAGTTGCCGAGTCCGACCGGTGACAGGTATTGCAGGCCTTGAGCTTGAACAACTCCTCTCCAGAGGCGATGACCGAAGGGCCGGAGTCGCGTCCAGCGAGCCACATCTCGTAGTCGGCGGGTTCCATGACGATGATACTGCCACCCATCATGGAATGCTCGGCGCCACAGTACTCGGCACAGAACAGATGAAAGGTACCCACCTTGCTGGCCTCGAACCAGACAGTCGTATAGCGGCCAGGGAGGACGTCGGCCTTCACCCGGAAGGCAGGCACGAAGAAGGAGTGAATGACGTCCTCGGACGTCATCGTCAGCCGGATCGGCTGGCCGAGGGGAACGTGTAGATTGTTGATCTCACGATTGCCTTGCGGATGCTGGAACTTCCACATCCACTGCTTGGCGGTGACGAAATACTCGATGGCGTTGCCCGGAGGGCGGAAGGCCTGGACATAGACCTTGGCTCCCCACGCGAACATGGCGAGAAGAATAGCGAGTGGAATGACCGACCAGATGATCTCGAGCCAGATCCCGGCCTTTTCGGGTCGCCCGATCTCGTCTTCGCTCCGTCGCCGAAACCGTATGGCGAAGAAGACCACGAGTCCTGCGACCAACAGGCCGAAGAAGACGGAGATCCCCAGGAAGGTGAAGTAGAGGGCGTCCACCTCGCCTGCCAGTGTCGAGGCTTGTTCGGGGAAAAATGGGACGTTCTTCCACATGGTCTCTATGCCTTCGCTGTATGCAGGTGTCGTCGCTCTCGCCGCCACTGCCGAAGCAGGAAGAGGCCGAGAAGAACGACGGTGACAACTGCTGCCAGGCGCACGATGTTCATGGCCACGGCACTGTACTTCCCGGAAGTGGGGTCGTAATGGAAACAGTAGAGAAGCACCTGGTCCACCATCGACCCGATCTGATTGTCGGCCGCCTCGATGAGTCCGAGGCGGACATCACGGGGAGCGTACTCCACACCGTAGAAATAGCGGGCGACTCGGCCCTCTGGGGTCAGGGCCAGGATCCCCGCGGCGTGGGCGAACTGATCGTCTTCGGGAAGATAGACGAAGCGGAATCCGACGCTTCGACTCAGGCCCTGGATCGCCTGCTCACTGCCGGTCAGGAAGTGCCAACCCTCCTCGGTTCCCGGCCGGTCATAGCGTTCCAGGTAGGTCTGTTTTGCCGTTCGGGCCATCGCTGGTGTCTCGCCGGGGTCGAAGCTCACCACCAGCACCTCGAATTCATTGCCAGCATCGAATCTCAGGGCTCTCAGGCTGGTGACCATTCCGTTGAGCACCATCGAGCAGAGCATCGGGCATTCGTAGTAGACCAGGGCCAGAACGACTGGCCGTTGGCCGAAGTAACGCTCCAGGGTCACCGTCTGCCCAGTCTCATCGGTGAACCGCAGGTCCAGGGGAATCTGTTCCCCCAGGCGCTGGTCGAAACCCACGTCGGCCAACGGGCCTGGGAGGTCGTTCTGAGCGCGGCTGGCGGGGCCCCCGATCAAGAGGGCAGCAACTGCCAGAGCGGCAGGCAGATGGGGGCGTCGTCGCACCTCAGATTCCAGTAGAAGCTTCCTCGGACGGCTCGGGGGCTGTGGCGATGACTGGCAGACCCTGGTCGACCAGAAGATCCATCGCTCGATCGATCGGAATGTGCGTCAAACCGTTGGTCTCGTCGACCCATCCGTAGGTCGTGAGTACTCTTTCCTCATCCGCACGAAGATCGAGCAGTTGCTGTCGAGGGTCAATCTGCAGATTGGGGGCCGGCGGCCGGTGCTCCATCCGCGCCTCCGGCAAGGCTGGTGGTGGTGGGTCTTCCGCGGCCAGGCGGTCCCGAATTCCCAAGCCGAGAAACCACACCGCGATGACAGCGATCACGATAATGACCAGCAGGCCGATCGTCAGCCCGGAGAGACTCCGGACGTCCAGCTCGCCGTCGAGGACCGGCTCCTGGCTCGAGCTCGAATGGGGGTGCTGTTCCTCAGTCATCTGCCAGAGCCTCCTCGAGATAGGGATCATTGATCGGCAGGAGTGGGCGGCGTTTCAGCTGACCCGTGAAAAGGGCGAACCAGACACCTCCGACAGCAAGGACTGTCGCCAGATCGAGCCAGTGAAAGGACAGGCCCTCATGGCCGAAGGAGGGTGCGGCCAGCCAGTAGAGGTCTACAAACCGCATGAACAGCACCAGAATCGCGACCCTCGACAGCCGCCTGGCGTCACGTTTCAGATCTCTCGACAGCAGCAGCACGAACGGCAGAAAGAAATGGAAGAGAGCCAGCAGGATCGAAACGTACTTCCAGGCTCCGTGGCTCCTCTCCAGATACCAACCCACCTCTTCCGGCAGATTCGCCGACCAGATGATCAGCAACTGAGACAAGGCGATGTAGGCCCAGATCATGACGAAGGCCAGCATCAGTTTGCCGTAGTCGTGGAAGTGGAGCGGTTTGAACGCGGCCTCCATGGGCTCGCGCTGCGAAAGGTAGACCGCCATCACGATGAGGAATGCCAGAGCCGACAGGACCTGTCCGACCAGGAAGTAGACCCCGAAGATGCTCGAGTACCAGTGGGGATCCAGCGACATGAGCCAGTCCACGGAAGCGAAAGTGGCCAGCAGACAGTAGATCGCCAGACCCGGTGCGGCCACGGCTCTCATCCGTCGCAACAGGCCTGGATCCGCAGATCGATCCTGCTCGAGAGAGAGCCAACTCAGGATGAAAGCGAACAGAGCCCAGATGGCGAGGTAACCAAAGCCGCGCAGCGTGAAGCCCAGTGGGTTCAGATATGCGGCCTTCTGTTGAATCAACTCGTCTGTGGCGGCCTCGGGTCGAGCCCATGGAAAGATCGTCTGCATCCCGAAGACGATGGGCAGGAATCCGATCGCCAGGGCGGGCAGCGTACGAGTCGCGGCCTCGAGAGTCCGGCGGACCATCAGGCCCCAGCCCCCTCCGGTCAGATGTTGGAGCATCAGGATGGCAAGAGAGCCGAGTGCGATACCCAACCAGAAAAGCCATGCGACCAGATAGGACTGGAACAATTGGGTGGGGTTCAGAGCCCACCCGGCCAGGCACGCCGC